>NZ_JADO01000008.1:290713-414749 GCF_000518425.1 Pseudoalteromonas sp. 23_GOM-1509m | reverse complement strand
CGCATGATAAACGAATTAGAGTTAGTGCATGGGATCAAGCATCGGGTGTGGCACAACCACCGACGGCGTTAGGATGGCAATGCAGCTAACGCTGCATTGAACCACGAACATAGACTGAAGACAGGTGCCACGACGAACTAAGTAAGGTCTGCTCTGTTACTAGAAATAGTAATAATCAACGAATATCAGCAAGATAACCGACGACATTACTTGCTTCATCCTATGTATTAACTCGCTCTAATTCGAGCAGAAGTAATTATGGCTTAAAAAGTTAGGCAAGGGTCAGTGCGTTTAACTTGACAGTGGGAGTCATACCAGACGCCCGATTAACGGGTAAAAAATTGTGGGCTAAAATTGAGCGAAGCGAATAGCCCGCAAGTTTTTTATCCCTGTTTAATTGCTTGTTATAGCGCTTTACGCACATCACGTAACTCTTGATCTGAAAGTGGCCCATATACGTCCAAACACAACCATGAAAAATTAGAACCAGCTTGTTCACTAGCCATTTTCATAGCTTTAGTTTCTGAACTCGTATAGCCACCTTCAGTTTTTTCAACGAAATGAATGAGTAAATTAGGCTTAAATATATAATCTGTCCAAGTCTTATAATGACCAATTACATTTTTATATAACTCAATTAATTGTTCGTAATCACCAGCCATAGTTCTAGGGTGGCTTAGCGCTTCAGTAGAAAACACTTCATCAGTAGTTACACCTACAATTCTGGCTTCAACTCTATCTTTGTAAAGCTTGATATAGATAAATTTTCTCATAACTCGACTTGCGCTATAACAACGCCCGCTTAAGGGGCAGACAACGCTACTACCAACTTACCGCATAACACCGTAATCACCGAAACCAATGCATACTAAAAATGCCGCGCGTTGGCTGTCCCTCTTGAAGCGTTTGTTATGCTATCTTTTTGCCATTGGATGGCTTGGATTCAATTGAAGAAGATCCCACAAGTTTCCATACAAGTCTTCAAACACTGCTACCGTTCCATAGTCTTCTTCTGTTGGCTCGCGAACGAAGTTAATACCAATCGATTTCATACGCTTAAAGTCACGCCAGAAATCATCAGTATTTAGGAACAGGAATACTCGACCGCCTGCTTGATTCCCAATGAAATCATGCTGCTCTGGCTTCGAGGCTCTGGCAAGTAACAACGTAACACCATGAGAATTTGGTGGAGCCACAACCACCCAACGTTTGTCTTGTTCAGGTTGATGAGTATCTTCAATAAGTTCAAATTTGAGTTTGTTTACATAAAAATCAATGGCTTCATCATAATCTTTTACAACTAAAGCAATATGGACAATGTTCTGTTTCATAGCATTCCTTATTGAAGATTTCGACTGGTAGCATAACAATTTAATAGTGCGCTCATCGCGCATATTTCTGCCGACTCCACGCTCATTTGTCTACTATATATAGTTTTAACAAATAACCTAAGGTATTACTATCACTAAGTTTTCTAAAACTTTAAAGAAAAGTTAAATAGAACAATATGCGCGCATCGCTCATTTTCATGAATATATGCGCAAAGAACAGTTTAACAAATCAATTAACGACGATATTTAGCCAATATCAATGACCGCTTCTCGCTCATAGCTGCTTGTCAGGTGAAATCTAAACTAATTCTCCTCAGCTGTACGATCAGATATGAGCTACTACAACTTTATGGCTTGCCTTTTTATTTTTATAATGTAATTCGCCGGTCAATTTATTTTTAAATTTATATTTTATTACTGTGTTTATCGTGGATTGTTTTTTTTAGCTGTTTCTTAATTAAGGTTTGTTCGCAATACAATGCAACAAAAACCCCAATAAAACTCGAAAAGATCACAATAAGCCAATAGTAAATACTATTAAAAGTGACCACCCCTGAAATAGACAGATACAAATTGAATGGAACCACAAAAATTAAAAATCCTAAGACTTTGATAAACTCCCTAAATAGCTGAGAGTCCATTTTGGCTGAGTTTATATGGGCATTAATAGTTTCGTCTGACACATTGCCTAGCTCAGCGTATTCCTTTTTCAACCAATTGAGATAATTCAATGTCACTTCCTTTTTTATATTTTTCGCTTCAATCACCTGATTTCATTCTCGACAAAATAATTACACTTTATTGATTACATGTAAATAACACAATGACTTAACACTTAAGCTGTGTGCTAAAAAGAACTAACAGGGAGAGGTAGTGAATTAAGAAGATGCAACAAACCACGGCGCTAAATTTAACGCCGTGTTGGGCTCTTTTTTACTGATAGCTGATAGCTGATAGCTGAAAACTGAACGCTTTTATTTACGTCTTCTATTTGGGGCTCTTTGACCTGTAATACGTTTTTTATCACGATCTTTACGCGCTTTGTTAGTATTTTTGCGGTTATCTTTAGGTGGCTTATTTAAATCAGGTTCATAACCTTCAAGCCATTGTGGTGTTAAGCGTGTATCAAGCAGTACTTCAATTTCTTCAAGCAGCCATTGCTCATCTACGCTCACTAAAGACATTGCAAGGCCTTGCTCGCCAGCTCGTCCTGTACGGCCAATACGGTGAACATAATCTTCAGCTATGTATGGCAATTCAAAGTTAATTACGTATTTAAGTGCCGGTATGTCTATACCGCGCGCCGCTACATCGGTGGCTACTAATACACGCGTACTGCCTTCTTTGAAGTTATGGAGAGCTCGGTCGCGAGCACCTTGTGATTTATCACCATGAATAGATTCGGTTTTTAAACCATCTTTACACATTTCTTTGGCAAGTTTATCGGCCATTTGTTTAGTGCGGGTGAATATAAGTACTTGGCGCCAGTTTTTCATACCAATCATGTGCGATACCAGTTCGCGCTTTCTGTCTTCATCTACTGCGTAAATGACTTGTTCAACCTCTACAGCAGCAGAGTTGCGCTTATCAACTTCAATAAGCTCAGGGTCTTTGAGCAATTTTTTACTTAGCTCAAAAACACTGTCATCAAAGGTCGCGGAAAACAGTAAGGTTTGACGATCGCCTGGGATGTGACGCAGTATTCGTCTAATTTCGTCAATAAAACCCATATCAAGCATACGGTCTGCTTCATCAAATACTAAAGAGTCCACGCTTGAAAGCACCACACTGCCCTTCACTATGTGATCAAGTAAGCGCCCTGGCGTTGCCACTATTACTTGCGCTGTTTTAAGTGCTTTGATTTGTGGACCAATACTTGCGCCACCATAAGCAAGTGCACCTTTTATATCTGTACCTTGTGCGTATTTTTCAAAGCTTGCAAATACTTGCTGAGCAAGCTCCCTAGTGGGCGTTAAAATAACCACACGAGCAATGCCTGGTTCGTCTTTTTTAGCGGAATTTAAAAGCTTATGTAATAGCGGCAAAACAAAAGCGGCAGTTTTACCGGTGCCAGTTTGAGCGCTGCCCATAACGTCTTTGCCCGCTAAAATTGGCGGTATCGTTTTGTGCTGAATGGCGGTAGGCGTAGTGTAATTATTTTGCTCTATTGCCGTTAATAGTAACGGGTCTAGGGCTAGTGATGAGAACGATGTGGCAGACATAAGCTTGGCTTTAAAATAACAAAGAACGCTATTATACCTGAGCTTTAGTAATAAAAAAGGCGCTAAATAGCGCCTATATAAAATGAAGTATTTAAGCTGGTTTTAATGTGGCTTTACGTTCATTATAAAATGCAATTAAATCATCTACGGTGCTTTGACAGTATTCACGAATACCCGATACCACCATGTGTTTTTCACCAAAACCCACCTTTTCGCCGTTTTCGAGTAAATTAAAGCGCAAGGTTATTTTGCCGCGTTTACCAGCGTATTCAAAGCTAGGCTCTGCAAACTCAAGGGTGGGTGATTTAATATCAATGTTATTAAGGTTTATTATCATTGATTCATAAATAATCATAGGCCGCGCAGGATTTATCATTACCTCTTGCTTGCCCATTAAAGGAATAATTACATGCGGGAACGCAGCACCTGAGAACTCAACATAATTTTTTATTAAACTGTTTGTAAGTGTTGGGCATTTACTGGTTTTACCGTCGCGTTTAACCTTTAAAATTACTTTTTCGCCATGGTTTACATCAAACTCTTCTCCAGGTTGTTCTGGAAAATTTAGCTTGGTATTTTCATCAACCATACCGGCAAAGGTAAACTCCATTCGCTCACTAATGCCATAGCGGTCTAACACTAGAGAAAAAAGTAAGTCTCCTGGTGCGCAAAACTTTTTAGCGTCTTTATCATGAAGCGGGTTGTAGTCGTCGGCTACACATTTAGCAAAGCGACAACCTTGCTCACGAGAAATTGAAACATAATCAGCATGCTGCTGATAGTAAGGACTTAACATAGTGTGTTCACTGCTTAAACTGCTTATAACCTAGCTATACTACCAGAAAAAAAATCTTGAGAGGTCGAATCTGTTTAATAAAGGCGAAAAATGATAATTTGCAACTCGCTAATTAACTAAGTAAATTAGGCAAATACGAGTTTAAGGGATTAACTAATGAAGTATTTTTCTTTATTAATATGCGCGGTTTCATTATTAACTGGCTGTAATAACATTACTTACACAACCAATATCGACGACGAGGTTTTATCAGAACACGTTTCAAGCCACATTAAAAAACGTGGTCTAGAGCAATTTTACAGTGTTCAGGACGCTCTCGATAGAGGTGCAAGCCCCCTTGGTGGAATAAAAGGCGAAAGCTGCGATGTATCAGATGATACGCGAACATCCTCAATTAGCTATAACCGTTTGAAATCACAAGCTATAGAATCCCTTAAAAACGATGTGCTTTATTTAGGTGGCAATGCATTTACACTGGAGCAATGCCAATCAGTATCCCGCTACAATTGTGATTTAGCCGTTATTTGTACCGGACAAGCCTATAATTATTAATAGCTCAAAATTATCTAATTGAGACTATAACGCTATGTGATTCGTTTTCTCTCATTTCCCCTATCAAACAACAAGCAGTATTTGCCAATGACTTTTTACTTTTTAGCTGCCGCTATTTTATGTGTTTTCCCGCAGTGTAAACTCACTGTATTTCGCCAACCATTATGGCGATACTTATTGCTGCTAAGTATTATTAGCGCCTATTATCAAGAATATATAAATTTAAACGCGGTTGCTGTTATAGCTGTTTATGTGGGATTGTTTCACTTTACGCTATTGGCAACCTCAGCGTTAAAACGTAATGTTCTAACGTCTTTATTTATAACAGCCTCACTCGGGTTGGCCTTACATTGGTTTGCGGGTTTTAATAACCTGCCAATTGTTGTTAATGAACAAATCACCAGTAACGCAATTGCATTTACCTTGTATGCTAATTTTGATAAAGCATTAGCGGGTTTAATGCTGGCCGCTTATGTTTTTGAAAAAAATAAAACGGCAAAGCCAGTAACTTTCGGCTACCCTGCTTTAATCATAATTATCACTATTTTAGCGGCGCTCATAACTGCTTTAACGTTAAACCTTGTTGAATTTGCACCAAAAGTACCTGAATTTTGGTTGTTATTTATAGCTATCAATCTACTTTTTACCTGCGTTGCAGAAGAGGCATTATTTAGGGGAGTGATACAAACTAAGCTTTCAAAACTAATAACCCCGAGCAGGTTTGCACTGCTCGCACCGGCTATCAGTACTTGTGTATTTTCACTGGCACACTTTTCAGCGGGTACTCATTATATGCTCGTGGCGGCCGTAGCAGGTTTTGGTTATGGCTATATTTACTATAAAACAAGCCGATTAGAATGGGCTATTTTATGTCATTGGCTCGTTAATGTGTTTCATTTTTTCTTATTTACTTACCCTATGCTGGCAACTCCATCTTAGAATTACAGGCACAAAAAAGCCGCTTAAATTAAGCGGCTTTTGAATCTGTATAAGCGATTATGCACTTGGATAATCGCGGTATGCGCGCTCAATCTTTTTAGCCTGCTTTTTAGAAATACCTAAATGAGCCAACGCAACACGTAAACGTGCACGCGATAGGTCAGACCCTAAAATCTCCATTGCATCTAATACCGAAGTTGATGATGTTTTGCCGGTAATAGCCACAAATATAGGCTCTAAGAAGTCTTTAATTTTAAGCTCGTGGAAGGTGGCTACTTCTTTTGCAATTGCAAAAATAGCAGGCTTTTCAAAGCTACGTAAGCCTTCTAGCTGCCATACAAAAAATTGTAATGCTTGGCGAATAACATCTTCGTCAGCTTTACCGGCTGTTAATAGCGCTGGATCGTAAGTCGGGATGCCGCCTACAAAGTGCCCTGCTAAATCAACCATGTCAGAGAGCGTATTTATACGCGTTTTAGCTTCTGGTAATACTTTAGCCAGCATGTCGCCATTAAATTTCCAGTCAACAAAACGCTGCATTAGCTCTGCATCAGTTAGGTTTTCGCGGATCCACATACCGTTTAACCAGCTTAACTTGTCTACGTCGAATACTGGGCCACCAAGTGATACACGCTTCATGTCAAAGTGCTCAATCATCTCATTAAGGGTGAACTTTTCACGCTCATCAGGCATTGACCAACCCATACGGCCTAAGTAGTTAAGTACCGCTTCTGGTAAGTAACCCATTTCTTTATAGTAATTAATAGACGTTGGGTTTTTACGCTTAGACAGTTTTGATTTATCTGGATTACGCAGTAATGGTAAGTGACCTAGTACGGGTGCTTCCCAACCAAAATCTTCATACAGTTTTAATAGCTTAGGCGCTGAGTTTATCCACTCTTCACCACGGAAAATGTGGCTAATTTGCATATGGTGATCATCCACCACGTTAGCTAAAAAGTAAGTTGGAAAACCATCCGCTTTTAATAGCACTTGCATGTCAACGTTTTCCCACGGGATCTCAATTTCACCGCGTAGGTAGTCGTTAAATTTAAACGTGCCTTCGCTTGGGATTTTCATACGAATAACGTAAGGCTTACCCGCTGCTAAGTTTGCTTTAATTTCGTCTTCGCTATGGTTTAAGCCACGACCATCGTATTTAGGACGCAGACCTTCGGCCATTTGCTCTTCACGCATTTGGTCCAGCTCTTCGCTGGTTGCGAAACAATAAAATGCTTTGCCGTCTTCAACTAACTGATGGGCGTATTTTTTATATAAATCACTGCGCTCAGATTGACGGTATGGACCAAACTCACCACCTACATCAGGACCATGATCCCACTCAAGGCCTAACCAGCGTAAGCTATCCATGATGGCTTGTTCAGATTCAGGTGTGCTGCGAACTTGGTCAGTATCTTCAATACGAAGTACAAATTCACCGCCTTGCTGTTTAGCAAAACAGTAGTTAAATAAGGCAATATAAGCGGTGCCAAGATGCGGGTCACCAGTTGGCGACGGAGCAACACGGGTACGAATTGTCATGGTAATGTCTCTTTTAATAAGTGAGATGGTATGAAATACCAATAAATATTTTAAGCGGCTACTTTGTTTAAGTAAGCAATAATATCGTTTGATTCATAAAGCCATTTTACTTGGCCATCTTGCTCAATACGTAAACAAGGTACTTTAACTTTTCCGCCTTGCTCTAATAGCTCTTGGCGGTATTGCTCATCATTTTTTGCATCGCGTGTTTCAATTTTTAAGCCTTCACGCTTAATTGAACGGCGCACTTTTACACAAAAAGGGCATGCTTTGAATTGATAGAGCTTAAATTGTGCGGTTTGCTGATCAAGCTTAGTTTGCTCTTGCGGATCACGTTTTTTGCTACGCGGCGTAAAAACAAAATTAAAAAATAAGATGATACAACCTAAAACCCAGCGAACTAATTTCATCTTCAATACTCTTTACAACAAATTTAAGGTGCAAGATTTTAACACAAAAAAGCGCAACACTATAAGCGGATTATACGTTGCGCTATATCGTTAAAAAAGTGCTTAATTACAACACCACCATATCATCTCTGTGTAGTACTTCCACGCCGCTGTCGTAATCAAGTAATTGGCTGATTTGATTAGAGTGTGCGCCTTTTATTTTATCGATTTCAAGATGGCTAAAGCGCGTTAACCCGCGTGCAATAATTTGCTGGTTTACATCAATTAAGTTAATTAAATCTCCACGTTCAAATTCACCTATTGCACGCGTAATGCCTTTAGCAAGTAAACTGGCGCCCTTAGATTGCAATGCATGCACCGCACCGGCATCAATTAAAATTTGGCCGCTACTTTTAGGCCCTGCTAATAACCATTTTTTTCGGCCATCTTTAGGGGCGGTAAGTTTTAAAAAACGGGTGCCTGGCAGTTGCTCGCTCATGCATTTTAAAATTACATTTTCATCCGCGCCTTTGGCAATAATCACCTCAACCCCAGCTCTTCTGGCAATATCGGCTGCCTGTAGTTTGGTTGCCATACCCCCTGTGCCTAGGTTTGTACCACTGCCACCCGCAAGTTGGCGTAACTCATCATTAATATGAGTAACTTCGTAAATCAAGGTGGCGTTAATGTCAGTGCGCGGATCGCTGGTAAATAACCCTTGTTGATCGGTCAGCAATAGTAATTTATCGGCATTGGCCAAAATAGCCACTAATGCCGATAAGTTATCGTTGTCACCTACTTTTATTTCACTGGTAGCAACCGCGTCGTTTTCATTGATGATCGGCACAACATCATAATTTAATAAGGCATTGAGAGTATCGCGGGCATTTAAATAACGCTCTCTGTCGTCAACATCGGCGCGCGTTAGTAGCATTTGCCCCACGTTAACACCATACAACGCAAATAAACTTTGCCAAATATGAATGAGCTGCCCCTGTCCAATGGCGGCCAACATTTGTTTGTCTATTAATGTGCGCCCACAGGGTTTTAATAACTGTTCGCGACCGGCCGCAACCGCACCACTAGAAACTAAAATAACCTGGTGACCTTGCTTTTTTAGCTCACAGCATTGGCGAACCAGTTCTACCATGTGTGCTTTGTCTAACTTATCGGTACCGCCAGTGAGTACGCTTGTACCTAGCTTTACAACTACGACCTGATCCCTTTGCATGTTTTTTACTTAGCGCAATAAATGATGAATTTATTTATACCAGTTCGGTATTTTTGAACAAGTAAAAAATATTCAATCACACCGTCGCCGTGCTAGGATCGCACTATATTCAACCGATTAAATTACACCTTATGCCTGCCAGTTTATGTTTAATTATTGCCACCTTTTTATGGGGTAGCTCCTTTATTGCACTTAAATACGCGATTGCGATTTATGATCCGGCCTTGGTGATATTTTTACGTATGCTCACCACTTTACTGATTTCGTTATGTTTGTGGCGTTACGTAATTCGTTTTGAATATTTAAAAGGCGATTGGAAGTATTTATTAGGTATGTCGCTGGCAGAGCCTTGCTTGTACTTTTTATTTGAAGGCCACGCAATGGAGTACACCTCAGCCTCTCAGGCGGGGGTTATTGTGTCTTGCTTACCTATTATTGTGGCGTTATTAGCCTTTTTTATGCTCAAAGAATACATTAGTAAAGCTATTGTGGTGGGTTTTACACTGTGCATTGGCGGCAGTATTTTATTGACCTTGCTCTCACCCAGTTCAAGCCAAGCACCAAACCCGTTACTGGGTAACTTTTTAGAATTAATGGCCATGGTGTGCGCGGCATTTTATACCGTGTGTATAAAGCATTTAGCTAACCGCTACTCCCCACTCACATTGATTGCTCTGCAAGGTGTGAGTGGTAGTTTGTTTTTTGCTCCGTTTTTATTATTTATTGACCTTCCCAGCGAAAACCAACACGATTTAACCGCACTAATGAGCATTTTGTACTTAGGCTCTTGTGTCACTTTGGGTGGGTACGGCATGTACAACTACGCGATTAGTAAAGTGTCGGTGTTAACCGCAGCGGCTTACTCTAATTTAATTCCAATTTTCACTTTAATTTTGTCAGCCATTATTCTTAACGAAGTACTGACACTTGGCCAGTGGATCAGCATATTTGTGGTGTTTATAGGCGTAATGATAAGCCAACGCCATCAAGAACTAGTGGTCGATATTCCTAACGCCACCTCGGGTGAGGATATTTCAGCCGACACTAGCCACCTTAAATCGGTCCCCGAGGCCAGCGAATCAAAAGGGTAACAGGTCAGTAAATACAGCCCTGCTTGATGCAAAAAATCGGTGTTGTACTGATTAATCACCTCAACATGTGTCACTGAATAATGCTGCACTTTGCCATTTTGTAATTGCAGAGAAAATTGCTCCCCCACTTTAGCGTTTTTTAAAAACGCAAAGTGGGTATCGTTGTGCCCGGCAATAAGTGCTCCTTGCGAATTACCAAAATCAGCCCCACCCAATTCCCCCGCAGCTAAAAAATGACTCGGCGCAAACGCTAAATTTCTACCACTTGCGCCATCGAGCACGGTTAGTCGTTTATTATGCTTTGGCCATATTATTTGTGCCACTGGGTAACTATCAGCATAAAACCACGGCTTAATTTTTTTATTGGGTGATTTAAGGGCTGTTTGCCATGCTTGCTCTATTAACACTTGTGCAAGCCATGCCTTTGCCTGCATATATGCACCATGGCCAAATAAGGTCAGTCCTAAGGCTAGTAAACCTATGCTCAACCACTTTTTCATTTACAGCGCCTTACTAACAACAGGCCACCTAGTAGCATTAAAGCTCCAAACACAATATGCATTTTGCTTTGCCCATCAGTTTGCGGCAAGCGCATACTCATTCCTTGCGGCATTGAATTAGCCACTTGTGTAGTTTGTTTGGCAACTTCTTTAATGGTGCTCTCTTCTATGGCAATAAACGCAGTAAATGGGCTAAGTAACTGATGCTCAAGCGCAAGTTGCTGCACTTGCTGTTTTACTTCACTTTGTTGGTTGTATAGCAATAATGACTTTATTTTTTGACGTGCCCAAAGCTTATCAATTCCTGTGGCTTTTGAGCTTGCTTGCGAATTAAGCTTAACCTTAAACTCCCCATGCGTTGTTTGCCCAGTAAAAGTAATTGTATCGGTATTATCTAATTTAATAGCCACCATAATAGGCTCAGCAAAATACAGATCCGGTAATGGGGAGGGCCAAAAATCTAAGCTGTCTCCATTTGTATTTGTTAACGCTAAATTAGTCATCGCCGGGTGAGCGAGTTTATCAAACAACTGCTGCATTTTTGGCTGCACATCAAAGGTGCTACCAATAAAGGTATAAGACCCCTTACCTATATCAGCAGCGCGGCGCATAAAAAAGCGATTAGGTGCGCTACCAATGCCGACGGTAAATAAGCGGCTGTCACCTAAAGTGCGCGCAATACTTTTAAATAACTCATCTTCGTTACTCACGCTACCATCGGTTAAAAACACCACTTGGCGTACAAAACCCTCAAACTGCGCACCATTAAGTACGGCATCAAGCGCACCTTGAATTTCAGTACCACCGTCGGCTTGCAAGTTATAAATAAAACGCCTTGCACGGCGTAAATTAAAGTCACTAGCAACCAAAGGGGTATCACTCATGGCAGTAACCTGATTATTAAAGCCAATAATATTAAAGCTATCATCACTATCAAGTAACGAGAGTGCGTAAAACAATGCTTTTTTAGCTTGCTCCATAGACTGCCCATGCATAGAGCCCGAGGTATCAACCACAAACACCATCTCACGCGGTAAACGCTGAGATTGAGTAAAGCTATCGCTTGGCGGCATTAACATCGCTAACGCAAACTGCTCACCATTTTTTGCTTGCTGAGTAAAAAGTGCGGCTTGAGCTTGCGCTTTTTGTAGTGGCTTAAACTCCAGTACAAAATCTTTATTTATTGCTTGCTGTGGTTTTAGCACAATGCTGTATTGCCCAAACGCAGAGTTTTCAATATTTACCTGATGGTACTTAGCGTTTATATCAACCAATTCTAAGCCTATATCCATGTTAATTGTTAAGCTTAAATCGCTGGCATTAGCTGCCTCATTGGTTTGCTTTGTATAAATAGGGCTTAACCATCCTTGTGGAGTAAACGAAGATGTATGATCACTTTTTACCGTACGCTTATCTTGCTCTTCGTTCAGTTTCCCTGTTGTTGCATGATAGCGTGGCGTTATTGTGGTTGGAAAATGAATCGCAAAGGTTCCATGCTGGTAATCAATAATCTCTTGATATTCAAGCGTTATAACAATCTCTTCACCAGGCCCTATATTCGCTACATTTGTAATAAACATATTTGCACGCTGCTGACGAACCAAAGAGGCCTGTTTCCCTGCTTGCTTGGCAGCTTGATACTGTTTTTCTGCTTGGTGTTTTTTTGCTATTTTACCGTGAATCACTCGCTCGCCAATGCGCATGGTCATTGCTTGCACGGCGCTTTCATCGGGTAAAGGAAATACATAACGTGCATTTACGGCAAAAGGGTTTTCATTTATGTAGTGCTGCGTTACTACAACATGATTAATTAGCCCTGTTAGAGTCATTTTTGCATCGCTTTTTAAAATAACCCCAGGATTAACCGCCACTCCTTGGCTATCAAACAAGGATAGTTTTGGCGACTGTGCATGGCTTTTAAAGCTGGCTAAAAGCACGATAATAATAAAAATAAAAAGGCTTACCTTGGTAAGCACTTTGGTGGGTTTACTCAACATAAATCACTCCATCGAACGCACGTTGTTAATTGCTTGCTGTTTGATTACTTGACTGATTTAGCGCACGGGTAGTGAGAGTAACGCGTCTATCAAAAAAGTTATCTTCAAGGGTGTTACTGTTTGCTATGCTTTGCTGCTCGCCAAATGCTTGTGCGCTTAAACGTGTATGGCTAACCCCCTGTTTAATTAAGTAACTTTGTACGGCGTTTACTCTGGCTTTTGAAAGTAATAAGTTTGCTTGCTCTTCACCACGCTGATCGGCAAAGCCACTCAAATCAAGCGCGAGTTGCGGTTGGCTTTTTAATAACGCAACTAATTGATCAAGCTGCTTGGCAAAATGAGGAGCAATATCGCTAGAGCCTGTTTTAAATTGCACTGTCATCGCCAATAAATTATTAAGCTGTGATTGCGTTAGTTGCTCATTTTGCTGAGCCAGTAGCTCAAGTTGCGCTTCTAAGTGGCTGTTATGATTAAGAACATGTTGGTAGTCGTTGGTTTTCTCTGCCATAACTGTTAAAGCTTGTTGCTGCTCGGCAATAGTTTGCTCAGCCACCTTGGCATCGCCAATTAAGCCACCAGCAAATGCACCTACAAACGCGCCAATAGGCCCACCAACAACGCCACCGATAATGGCACCTGTGCTTAGGCCGACTATGGTTTCCTTTTTTGCTTCTTTCGATGGAGTATCCGCGGCAAAAGCAGGAGCGCAAAAAGTACTAACGAGTGTGAGTGCGATTAATGTTTTCTTCATGATTTATTCCTTACTATTGGTAATGGGTTGGCAAGCTATTGGTTGGCACTTGCGTTGTATCTATAATTTCAATAGTTGTATTAAAACAGCATGAAGTGGCAACAAAGGGGATCAAAAATGGCAAACTGCTGAGCAATTGTGGCAAAAAAATGGCAATTGTGTTTTTAACCGTACTTAGCGCAAAAACTTCGCTATAGTGCGCCTAAGTCAATATGAGTAATTAATAAAAATGAAGAAAATAGCCATCATTGAAGATGAAACCGCAATCCGCGAAAACTACATAGAAATGCTGAGCGCTCAAGGCTATCAGGTGAGTGGTTATGAAAACCGCCCTCAAGCAGAAGCGGCCTTTAAAGAAGCGCTTCCCGATTTAGCCATTGTTGATATTGGTTTAGGCCATGAAATAGATGGCGGCTTTTTACTGTGCCAAACACTGCGTTCACTGTCTAAAACCTTACCGATTATTTTTTTAACCGCTCGCGACAGCGAAATAGACACCGTATGTGGCCTGCGCATGGGCGCCGACGACTACTTAACCAAAGACATTAGCTTAGCCCATTTAGCTGCGCGTATTGGCGCGCTATTTCGCCGTATGGAAGCATTAGAGCAACCCGCCGATGCTAACGCACTGATAACACGCGGCCAACTAACACTCGACACGCAACGTATGCAGGTGCTTTGGCAACACCAATTAGTTGATTTAACCGTGACTGAATTTTGGATGCTGCATTCACTCGCTCAGCGACCAGGGCACGTTAAAAGCCGTAACGATTTAATGAGTGATGCTAAAATTTATGTAGATGACAGCACCATTACCTCGCATGTAAAACGTATTCGTAAAAAGTTTATAGCACTCGATAGCCAGTTTGACTGTATAGATACCGTGTATGGCATGGGCTATAGGTGGGAGCAACCCACATGCTGAGATTTGGCCTACGCAGTAAATTTATCCTACTTTCGTGCTTTTTGTTTTTGTTGCCATGGCTTGGCTACGAATATGTATGGGAAATGGAAAAGTTTTTACGCCAAGGCCAAGAAAAAACGTTGGTAGGCACTACACGCGCACTGGCCACGGCCCTGCATGAACGCCCCGCTTTATTTGACGAACAAACCAACTTTTTAGATCAGGTGGTAAAAGGTCGCGATCTCTATGCTTATAATTTAAAAAGCCCGATTCAACTCGATGGCAAACTCAACGACTGGGACGCTTATCAATCGCTGTTTTGGCTTTATGATAAACGCTACTTACAAACAGCCAATGATAACCATCAACTGAGCAACTTATCATTTGAGCATATGGTAGGTAAGTTTGATAATTACTTATATGCTGTATTTAAAGTCACAGATGACACTGTAATTTACCGTGCTAAAAACAGCCTCAGCATTACAAATAACGATTACATAAAAATTGGCCTAAAAAATCCTGATGGACAATTTAATACTTATATTATTGCTCCGCGCCAAGATGGCTGGGTCAACGCATTTGATGCCTACAGTAAAATGCCTTTTACTAAAATTCAGGGCTTTTTTAAACAAACTGAAACAGGTTACAACCTTGAGCTGCGCTTTCCTTTGAGTATGCTTGGCAATAAACTGGGGTTTGCCATTGCCGATGTTGATAGTAAACAACCAAACCAAACACCTAATATCATGTCTACATCCAACTTAAATAACCCAAATGATTTAGGCTCAGTACTGGTGCCCTCCCCTGAGATAAACCGTATATTAAAAGGCATGGGCCACAGCGGCAGTCGCATTTGGGTGGTCGATAATCATCACCGTGTTTTAGCGCAATCGGGCAGTATTCAAAATGCCGATGGCGTATGGGCTGATGGGCTAAAAAATCAAGCGCCAAAAACCGCATGGCAACGCTTTGAACAAACCTATTTGCATCCTTTGTACTATAAAATTTTAACCCGTCCCGAAGATGAGTTTATAGACACCCTGCACGATGTCGCCTCAATGCAAGGTACTCATTTAGCCAAAGCACTGAAAGGCCAACCCGCATCGTCGTGGCGACTCACCCCCGACAATAAAGCGGTGATTTTATCGGCCGCGTATCCTATTTGGATTGAGGATAAGATTATTGGCGCAGTTATAGCCGAAGAAACCACCAATGGCGTGCGCACACTGCGTAATAAATCGCTGGAAAAACTGTTTAATGTGATTTTAGCGGTCATGTTAATTGGCACAGTCACTTTGTTCTTTTTTGCTTCGCGTATATCAAGTCGTATTAGGCGACTACGCGATACAGCAGAGCAAGCCATTGATGCCCAAGGGCGGGTAACAGGCCATATAAATTACAGCGATGCCAATGACGAAATAGGCGATTTATCGCGTAGCTTTTCAAATATAGTGAGCCGCCTTGGAGGGTATACCGATTATTTAGAAAATATGTCGTCGCGCTTATCTCACGAGCTGCGCACGCCGGTTGCGGTTGTCCGTTCATCACTTGAGAACTTACAAAGCTTGCAGCAAAGTGAACTGAGTCAAAAATACCTTGAGCGTGCCAGTGAAGGAGTTGAGCGTTTAGGTAAAATAATTACCACTATGAGTGAAGCAACCCGACTTGAGCAAAGCATTCAAAGTAATGAGCCAGAGCCGTTTGATTTACAAAAAGTAATTAGTGGCTGTATGCAGGGCTACCAACTTACTTATCCTAACCAGTTATTTACACTCAACATTTGCCAATGCACACTGCCAATGCAAGGTGCCCCTGAATTTATAGCCCAACTGCTCGATAAGCTAATAAATAATGCCTTGGAATTTAGTGAAGCCAACACCGCGATTGAAGTCAGCCTTGTAAAACACGATAGCAAAGCTGTTTTAACCGTAGGCAATACCGGCTCTTTGCTCCCTGAGGGGCTTACTGAACATATTTTTGATTCTATGGTATCGGTGCGCAGCCAACAAATGCAGCAACAACCGCATTTAGGTTTAGGACTTTATATTGTCAGGCTGGTGTGTGATTACCATAACGGCACAGTAACAGCACACAATAATGAGCAAGGCAATGGAGTGGTGTTTACCGTGAACCTGCCTTTAAATAATTAAACAAAAAGCGGTTTAATTATAAACCGCTTTATTTTAAAGCTTTGCAGTTACAATTTAATTCACACTCAAGTGTAACGATTCACTTTTAATTCATTCGCTCAGTCTTAGTCTACTCACCTAGGAGGAGTCAAAATGAAAGAGTTACTAGAACCCGAAGAAATAGAGTTTATTCTCGATTTATATCGTCCTAATGCAGCCAATAACCATGCTCAACAGGGCGCGACTAAAAAACACAAGGTAAGTAATAAACAAGCCATGCAAGCTGAGGCTTTAGCTCGTAGTGCTTAACTACACAAACCTTACAAGTTAGCCATTAAGCTGTAAAAACGCTTTAATACAGTCTATTTCTGCCTGCTTGACCGTTTCGCCTATTTCAGGGCCTTTTTTACCGCTTTTAAGTGCATGTTGCACAATTTGTTTTTTATCCATTTTTTGTAGTTCATTGTGAATTGCACGTAATTTAGCGGCTTGTGGATAAGGCTTATCTACCAGCGTTTCGCCTCGCCCTTGTGCATCACACTGGCACGCTTGAGTAAATGCAATAAAACGCTCTGGGTGCACTAATGCATTTAAATTAGTGACGATTAATTTATGAATGGTTTGCGGCCTTAATTGTTCAAGCGTGTGGCAAAGCGTATGGTTATCACTGGTAAGCACGCCGATATCGCGAAAGCGATTAGGTACTTTTAGCCGTTCACAAAAGGCCTCAACCACCGCAACCCCTTCACGTTCATGGCCGCGTAAATTCCCCTGTTTTTTGTAACTGAGCGCTTTACCAAAATCATGAGTTAAAGCAGCAAACCGGGTTTCTAGGTTAAAGCCTAAATCGGCTGCTCGCCTAAGGACTAACATAGTATGGACGAACACATCGCCCTCGGGATGATGATTTGCCGGCTGTGGGGTGTTTTTCATCTGTTCTATTTCAGGAAAAATACCTAAGCCATCTAATGCTTGAAAATAAAGCTCTGGGTGTTTTTCACCAAGCGCTTTTTCTGTTTCAAGCCATACTCGCTCTGGCACTAAATGTTCCAGTTCGCCTTTATTTTTAAGCTCATGCATTAATGCAGTAGTACTTGGATGAATAGACCAATCACTACCATAACGGGCTAAAAAACGGGCAATACGTAATACCCGAACCGGGTCTTCTACAAATGCGTGTGTGGTGTGGCGCAGTATTTTATTTTTTAAATCATCTTGACCATTAAACGGGTCAATAACAGTGCCGTTTTCGTCTAGCGCCATAGAGTTTATGCTTAAATCTCGGCGTGCTAAGTCTTCTTCAAGCGTAACATTGGGGCTCGCATCCACTACAAAGCCGGTATAACCTTTACCACTTTTACGCTCAGTGCGCCCTAGTGCATATTCTTCTTTAGTGTGTGGGTGTAAGTAAACGGGAAAATCGCTGCCAATGGGTAAAAAGCCAAGCGCTTCCATAACCTCTGGCGTTTCACCAATAACAACGTAATCGTTATCTTTTGATTGTATGTTTAACAGTTTATCTCGTACTGCTCCGCCAACTAGGTAAACTTGCTTTAAGCTTTGTTGCACTTTATCCCCAACCACTACTTTTAAGGTTTTCTTTGATGTTAATCATACCTAATCGCAATTTAAAAATCAGTGTTGTTTGCCAAGCTTTAGTAAGCTCATTACAATAGTGCATTATTTTTTTATACCTCAACTCATCTTAACTAATGAAAAAACACTCAGCAAAAAAAGAACTTAGGTTACTGCCCATCCTTTTGATCGTTATTATTATGTGTGTTGCGGGGCATTTTTTGCTGCAAGCTAATTTTCAAGACAGTCATTTGGTCGAATACCTATTAGCCGCGATTCCATTTGCTATGTTTGGCTTAGTGATAGTGGCCTTTAAAATGGCCGCTAAAAGTGAACAACAAGAAAGTGATGAGTAAATAAGTTACTGATAGTTTTTTTCTGCTTTAGTGACTTTATATAAATAGCGTCTTGATTCCGAACGTGAGTGCTTAGTGGTGAGAATGTTATAAAACTGGCTTGAAGTAAGCTGATTTATTTGTGAAAACGCCACACTTCTATTTTTATTAAATATACGCAATACATTACCCGCCCCACCGTTATAAGACGAGATCATTGCAAAGTGTTTACTTTTATCGGTATTAATTTTATGTAAGTAATTATTTTTTAAAATACTTAAATACGCGCTGCCAATATCAATATTATGTTTTGGATTAAACAACACCGCTTTGGTTGGCTGCCCAGGTACTTTTTTAATTTTTTGATACACATCCCTCCCTGCAGTTGCGGGGATCACTTGCATTAATCCATATGCGTTTGATGAGCTCACCGCATGTGGATTAAAGCTACTTTCGGTTTCAATAATGGCATAAATAAGCGCTGCCGATATTTGATATTTTTTTGCAGCCGCCAGCACATAATCACTGTACTTTTGCTTTCTTAAATGGGTGTTTTGCTCCACTAAATCAAAGCTAACCGACGAAATAAGATGCCCATATTGTCGTTGCTTTTTTAAGTTATTATTTACTAAATAACGCGCAAACCGGTTCGCTCGCCAAATGTATTTTATTGGTAACTTATCTTGGTCGAGTACTTGTTGATATAAAAACGGTTCGCCTTCTAATATGGGGGCCTCGCTGGTAAAAATATCGGTTTTATCGGGGTCGCTGGAGGTCAGTAGGGTCATAACAATGGCCTGCTGTAACAAGCTTATTGTATTTTTTAACGCGATGGTTTCTACTTTTACAGTGCCTTGCTCAAAATCAATAATGGCACGAGCTTGGTAATCATTACTGTATTTGACGTATTTTTTTGCACTAGGCTGTTGCGTATTTTGCTTACCCCACTTGCGCCCAACAACGCTTTCTAATGCGGCTAAAAGCTGTTTTACGCTACCAACCTGTGCTTTAATAGAGCGCTGTGTTTTTTGTGCTTGCTTGTGAATTGCAACCACATTGGTAGGGTCGTTTTTTACTTGCTTTACCAGTTTATTTAAATCAACAACGGGCGGTAAACCCGACAGTGATTTACAGCCACTTAAGCCAACTAGCAAAAGTATAAACGCATACTTTTTCACACAATATCCAAACAAATGCTTAGCAACTATAATACATGATAACCAAACCAGTCAGGTTTAATTGGTTGTGCTTGGCCGCTTGGGGTTAGCTTAATATTAAGCTGACTATCGAGTAAATCAATCGCAAAGCAGTCATCAACATCATATAAATCATCTTTATGAAGATGACTCAGCCCTCCTAATAAGTCATTTTTAGCGCGTTGTTTCGCTTCTTCACTACTACTGGCAACATACAAAGCAAAGTCGTGTTGCTCTGCCATTGAGTCGCTTCTGTAAGCACCTAAGTTAACAAAATAAAGTTGCTTATTTTGCTCTACATAACTATCAACCACCTCGATTTTATAACCATCAATGTGATTAACCGCCATGTAGCTATCCATGTGTACACTGTTTTTATCACCCACCCATTGGCTTTTTAGTTTGGTATAGGTTTGCTCAATATTTTGGCCTACCACAAAACGTACGTCGTGCATTTCTATGTGACAACCTTGAATGCGTCCACCTAAATACACCATGAATAACTGCATGCTAACTTCCTTTTAAAAACCAAATTAAATTAAACTATCTACGTCAATCTCATGCTTTTTAATCAACTTATAAAAATCAGAACGATTACGCTTGGCAAGCTTGGCGCCTTCTGCCACATTGCCTCCTGCCATTTTCAGGGTATTAATTACATAGTCTCGTTCAAACTCTTTTTTAGCTTCATTAAGTGATAATGGCTCAACGTTGCTTTCATTACTGTTTAGGGCACTAAGCACTAAATGTTCAGATATAACCTCACTAGGAGTCAACGCAACCACTTGCTCCACTACATTTTGTAATTGACGTATATTCCCTGGCCAATCATACCTTACTAGGGCATGCATGGCATCGTTTGCAAAGCGCTTTTCTTTTTGCTCCATACGCTTTGCGATGTTGGCACTAAAAAAGTTGGCTAATAAGCTAATATCTTCACGGCGTTCACACAGCGGGGGCAGCTTTAAGTTTACGACGTTTAACCGGTAGTATAAATCTTCTCTAAACTGTTGATTACTAATCGCTTCAGGCAGGTTTTTGTGGGTTGCAGAAACAATTCGCACATTAATAGGAATTTCTTCTTGAAAGCCCACTGGGCGAATGGTTTTTTCTTGCAGCACACGCAACAACTTAACTTGTAAATTAAGCGGCATATCACCAATCTCATCTAAAAATAAGGTACCGCCTTGCGCTTGCTGAAATAAGCCTTGGTGATCTTTTACAGCTCCTGTAAATGCCCCTTTTTTGTGACCAAATAGCTCTGATTCTAATAGCTCACCAGGCACTGCCCCACAGTTTATTGCCACAAATGGACCATCACTAACATGGCTATGCTGATGAATCGCCTGCGCAAGCAGCTCTTTACCGGTACCGCTGGCACCAGAAATAAGCACGTTAACTTGTGTAGGCCCTAATAGTTTCACTTGCTCCAACAAATGCAGCATAGCGCCACTGCGGGTGACAATATTACTTTGCGGGGCGACTTCATCATTATTAACCCCATGTATCTCAATGGCTTTAGCTAGGCTGTCAAACAGCTCATCTTTATCAACGGGTTTTGTGATAAAGGCAAAAATACCTTGCTTGGTGGCCTCTACCGCATCAGGGATAGATCCATGAGCCGTCATCATAATAACAGGCAACGCAGGGTAGCGGTTTTGCAATTGTCGGTGCAGCGCCATGCCGTCCATTTCATCCATTCTTAAATCGGTGATCACCGCATCAAACACTTGGTTTTTAAGTAGTTGTAATGCGTTCATACCACTATCACAGGTCGTTACTTCATAACCCTTTGATTGAATTCGAATCGCCAGTAATTGCAGCAAGCTGGCATCATCATCAACGAGTAAAACTTTAGCACTTGATGGAAGTGTGACTGACATAGTTACTGCTCCTTGGTTTCTTCACGTAGTAAAAGTTGCTGTTCAATTGCGGCTAATGACGACAAGGTTTTTTGCATTTTGGCGTTCAATGCTTGCTGTTGTTTTTTTGCATCTATTTGCATTAATACGTGCTGTTTTTGCAGCCATAAATAGTGCTTTATATCATCGGGCCAATAGTACGCCTGATCCAGCTTAAGTAATTGACTCATCACAGTATTGGGGTCACTACTAAGCTTTAAACATGCTGTACTAAAAAACGCTTTCAGTGCTTGCTCCCCTAAGTAGGTTTCATTGCTAGGCGCTAATTTAAAACCACCGCACTGATTGGCATGCCAAGCAATAACTTGCGCTGCAGAGGGATATATTGGCTCTGATTTTGGCCGAGGTTTGGGATTTGGCTGATTCGTTTTGCTACCTGGCTGAGAGGGTACATTTAATGCTGATTCCCCCTGTGTTTGAGTGTTTGTTATTTCACACCCAGATAAAAAAACAAGACTGCTGGTTAGCCATACAATAGCCATTAAACGCGCAGACATATTATTTAACTCCTTTATTTTTATAGGGGATGACAATGTTAAATCGACAGCCTTGCGGCTCATTATGCTCAATTTTTAGTTGCCCATGTAACTGTTCAACTGACTCTTTGACTATAGTAAGGCCTAAACCACTGCCTTGTAAGCTAATCTCTTTGGTATGTTTACCTTGATAAAACGCCCCAAAAACATGATCTCTTTCATGCTCTTTAATGCCACAACCCTCATCTGCTACTTGCATATTTAGGCCGTTATTTTCTAGACTTAAGCTAATAGTAACGACTTGGTTTGGCTGAGAAAACTTTAAGCCATTGGAAATTAACTGAATTAAAATCATTTCAATTAACTCCCGTGGCAAACTAAGAGAAATATTAGGTAAACTATTGTGCCAAATAAGCGATTGTTCTCGCGCATTTAAGCGGTGCTCAAAGTGGTTATTTACCTTTTTTATTAGCTGATTAAATTCCACTTCACTGACGTTGTCTTTACTGGTGCGAATGGCGTTATAACTCAATAAACTGTCTATCATAGTACGTAGCCTCACCATCGATTGACTGATCAGCCCAAGTACCGCTTTTTGCTCGTTATTGATGGGGCCAACGATTTCATCGGCTAGTAATTCAGTGCCCTCAACCATAGAAGCCAAAGGGGTTTTTAATTCGTGAGTAACGTGGCGTAAAAATGTATCTTTTTGTTGTTCTAACATATGCAGCTGCGCTTGCACCCACTGCAACTTGTTACCTAACTCTATGAGTTCAGCTGATCCCTGCACCGATATTTTTTGCTGCCAATCTCCTTGGCCTAATTTATCAATCACTGAGGTTAAGCTTTTTAAGCGCCCGCTTATGCGCCACAAAAAACCGCCGCCAACAAGCAGCGTTAAAGGCGTAAGTGCAATCAACCAGTTTATAAAGGAAGCTTGTAAATTTGTGAGCTTAATTTGGTTTTGAGTGATTTTGGCTTCATTTTCCTCACGTAACCACAATGTTAGCTCCGCTAATATTTCGCTGATTGGCACAAATAACTCAGCTTGTTGACGCGCTTCAACCACAAGTTGAGTATGCGCCGTTTGCAAAGTATCCGTTAGCCGTTGCCATTGGTGTGTATTTGCTTGGTTATTTGAAAGCTGTTTTAGCTCATTGATGTTTTGCAATGATGATTGCCATTTATCTACGATTAGCTTATCGAGTGAGTCGCTCTTTAATACCCAGTTTTGTCTTGTTGCCCTTTCTAAACTATTAAGCTCTTGCTTAAGCAGATTAAACGACTTAGTTACTTGGTAATTATTACTCACAATTTGCTGAGTGACCGCTAATTGCTTATTTAATACATTTAAAAACACAATAACCACTATAGATAAGGGCAACAGCGACAACAGCATGCTCATTACAAATTGGCCAATTAAATTGGGGCGCCAATTTATCAATGCTTTATATTTTTCAGCCATGACTGCGGGCATACAAAAGTCCTTTGCTATTTTTAAACGTTCTATTATTAAGCGCTCAACTTATACACTCGCTGAACCATCAAGGATAAAAACCCCTGCTGTCTCTAAATAGCGACAAGTTAAGCAATTGATTTAAAAAATTTTAAACGCTTATAACTGCAAAATTGTTGCATAAAACACACAGTTACTTGTAAAAATTACGCACCAACCATCACAAAAAAACATAACTCACTGATTATTAATAAAAATAAATATTGGCATCATTTTTGTTACGAGAACATTAATATTAATCTAAAAAGAGCCAAGGAATGTTCAAAAACAATTTACAGAACGCTGCACTTATCGGTTTGTGCCTAACCAGTACTCATTTGTTCGCCCTTGATGTAGATGCTGAATTTAATCGTTTAGACAAAGACAGTAATGGCGCATTGAGTGAAGCTGAAGCAGGTGAAGATGCTTTATTACATGAGAACTTTGCACAGATAGACACCGATGAAAACGGGCTCATATCTCTAAACGAATTTAAGCTGTTTATAAAATAAAGGAGTACATTCATGAAACAACTAATTGGTGCTTTTTCGCTCCTATTTTTAGCTATTAGTGCCACCGCACTGGCATCGCCATTAAATGTACGTTTTATGCATTTAGATAAAAATATGGATGACCAAATATCGCTTGTTGAGGCAAAGCAAGATAAACAATTACTTAAGCAGTTTGCCGATTTAGACAAAGATAATAACGAGATGATTTCTAAAAAAGAATTCCAAAACTTTAAACCTTAAGTTTAGATTCAAGTTTAATCTATTAGTATAGAGTTAAAAGCACTTGCCATAATCCCTGAGGGAGTGTGTAAACGGATTTAATGTTGGGATTTAAATTATGGCAAGTGCTTTATTTCATTACTGCCAGCAATTAAAATATGCCTTGGAACGCCAACCATGAAAATACAGCTTCTCCTTATTGGTGCTTTACTATTTGTTAGCCATAGTGCATGTGCACTTGATGTAAAGCAACGCTTTGAACATCTAGACACCAACAACGACGGGTATTTAACCCATAGCGAGCTTGCTGCTCAGCCTCAGCTATTAAACTCATTTTCAAATTGGGATGAAAATCAAGACAACAGAATTTCTTTAACTGAGTTTAAAAACTATTTAACCACCAATTTGTACTGAGTATTTAGATGAAACCTATCCGCCATATTATTTTACTAACGCTTACTATTGTTAGCTGCATGAGCTTTGCGACAAATAGCTATATTGCCTCAGAATTTGAAAAACTTGACCGTAATCAAGATGGTTTTTTAACTCGTTCGGAAACTGCCAGTGATCCTGCTTTATGGTCACGCTTTGGCAGCTACGACCGTGACAAAGACGCACAATTGTCATTAAGCGAATATAGTTTGTACGCCAGTAAATAAATAGCTCCCTCAAATAAAGCCTAGTTAATTAGGCTTTATTTGAGAAGATTAAACAAATTCTTTCCTGTTAACACGCAGCCTATCCTACCCTGAATTTGCTTGCTCTAGCTAAAAGCTGGGCTTATTCGACTATTAATAAATTATGCTATTGGTATTCTAAATTTGAGTTTGCTACTGTGATAGTACAAATAATAACAACATACCTCTTATGCGACTCAATAAATTAATTAAACCGGTATTACTAGCAAGCCTCTGCGCCTTATCTAGTGTGGCAATTGCACAAACGAAAGTAATATATAATGCCAATGGCTACACCCCTTTATACAAAGGAAAAATGCGCCACGGCGAAGTAAATACATTTACAACCTTAGTCATAAAAGATGGCAAAGTTGTAAAAACAGGTCCTGACAGCTTAAAAAATAGCTTCCCGGGCGCAACCCTAATTGACGCCAATGGAAAAACCTTATTACCAGGGCTAATTGATGCCCACGGACACGTAATTGGCCTGGGTGCAAACTTGTCACAGCTGGATGTGCGCGGCGCAAAATCGGTAGATGAAATAACCGCTAAGCTCAACGAATTTGCCAAAGGCAAAGAAGGTTGGATTATTGGTCGGGGCTGGAACCAAGAGCTATGGTCCGACACGCGTTTCCCTACCGCTGCTGATTTAGACAAAGTCGTCAGCGACCGCCCTGTTATTTTATCGCGAGTAGATAGCCATGCTATTTGGGTTAATTCAAAAGCACTAGAACTTGCCAATATTAATGCTGACACACCAGCCCCAGTAGGTGGAGAAATTATAAAAGATGAGTTTGGCAAACCAACCGGTATTTTTATAGATAAAGCAGAAACCTTGGTTACTCAACATATGCCTGCAACATCTGCGCAATCGGTTAGCAATGCATTAGATGCCGCAGGTAAACATTTATTAAGCTTAGGCATTACCTCAACCCACGATGCAGGTATTGATAAAACCACGTGGCAAGTTTATAAACAGCGCGCTGAGTTAGGTACATTACCGCTTAGAATTGTAGCGATGTTAAGTGCAGCAAGCCCAGATTTAAACATGATGCTTAAAGCGGGTCGGTATCAAGATGCTCAAGATTTTTTATCTATTCGCAGTGTAAAAATTTATGCTGATGGAGCCTTAGGGTCACGCGGTGCCGCGCTTATTGAAGAATACGCAGACAGAGCAAACCACTTTGGCCTAATGCTTGAAACCCAACAAAAGCTAGAACAATTATTTACACTCACTTTTAAAAGCGGGTTTAGTGCAAATACCCACGCCATTGGCGATAGAGCAAATAAAATTGTGCTCGATGCCTATCAAAATGTATTTAAGCAAACCGGTGGTATACTACTGCGTAATCGCATGGAGCATGCACAAATAGTTTCGCCAGAGGATATACCGCGCTTTAAAACCCTGAAAATAATTCCATCAATGCAACCTGTGCATGCTACATCTGACATGCATATGGCAGAGCAGCGTTTAACCGATAAACAACTCCAAGGCGCATACGCTTGGCAAACATTCTTAGAGCAGGGGTCGACTATTGCAGCGGGTTCTGATTACCCTGTCGAGCTAGCGAACCCGTTTGATGGCTTATATTCTGCAATTACACGTATGGATCATAATCAATTGCCTGAAAACGGTTGGCGCGCCAGTGAAGTGTTAAGCAGAGAAGATGCATTGCGTGCGTTTACCCTTGGCGGCGCGTATGCAGCGCATCAAGAGTTTAAGCTAGGGAGTTTAGAGCAAGGTAAATGGGCTGACTTTATACTGGTTGATCAAGACTACTTTAAAGTCCCCATTGAGCAGCTATACAAAACTCAGGTGCTGCAAACGTGGATTGCGGGTACGTTACGCTACGAAAAAGATGCCACAAAAGCGGAGTAATTAAAAACAAAAAAGGGTTAACTTGCGTTAACCCTTTTTTGTATCAACTTTTGACTGACGATATAGCTTAATAATGTGATAAATATTAACCAAAGCCAACAAGCCGTTGGTAAAAGCCACCGGCACTGAGCCTATAGCCGCACCGTAAAAAGTAAACGCAATACAGCCCAATAAATTAAACCAACGTAGTTTGGTTACATCAGTCATGGTTAATGATATGACTAATAAGACGGATGCTAAATAACCTAAATATTCCCAACTCAATTGTTCTCTCCTAGGCTTTAGGTTAGTATTACGCGTTAAATTTTAGTACATTATTAAGCTACGCTACGCAGTAGTTAAAATAAAAAAGCTAACTTACCAATAAAACCTTAAAATATACTGGTTAATACCACAATTTTTAATCATTACACGGAAGAATGAAGGTCATTTAACGCTATTAATTATATTAACGGCGTGGGCAAGTTAGCATAAATTCTTAATCTTAATGCTATCGTCATTAAGGTGTAATAAATAGGACAATTGTCCGAAGAGCATGATTGATGTTTCAATACCATTTTTCCAGTTACCTTGTTGATCAACTGCTGACGTTTGCCGGCAGTAGTTTTCAGCAATCAAAAAAAGAAATATTAATACAGCAAGACCAACCGTTAACTAAGTTGGTGTTAGTGCGAAGTGGAACTGTATCGTTTAGTTACGATGTAGGTAATGGCAGGCGCCTGCTTCTTGGCCAACTAGACTGTAACAATACCCTAATTGGCGAAATTGAAGCACTTAATAATAACCCCTGCATTTACACGGTAACCTGCTTTAGTGATGTCACGTATAACTTGATTGAATTAAAACATTGGCGCGCATTATTGCTCGATAAACCCGAGCTAAGCTTATATACGGCGCAAACGATTGCGGCTAAGTTTCAAGAAAATCAAAAAATTAATTTAGATAAGCTGTTACTGCCGTTGAGCTACAATATTGCCAAAGACTGCTTATTACGTGCAGAGAATAACAATCCCACCTTGTTACGTGCTTACCCTACGGTAAATGCAGAAGCTGAGCGCTTTGCAACCACTGAGCGTGCATACAGGCGTGTAGTGAGTGAGTTAGTAGAGAAAAACTTAGTGCAAAGAAGCACACAAGGACTACAAGCTGTCGATATTCCTAAATTAAGTGACTATGTAGATAGCTTTGCACAGCTTTAAAGACAATAAAAAAGGCCATTTAGGCCTTTTTTATTGAGCAAAATCACATTTACTTTTCAAGTAAAATATCGTGGATTTTAGCTAAATCAGATTTACCTTCAATAATTTCATCCGGCGTTAAACCTGATAATTCATGCGGAAATACTAACCACTCTTCAGATTCATGAATGTAGTAATCAGGCACTGTATCAACTTTTGAATTTTTTGGCTTGTAGTATGGACAAGCAATACGAATATCACGTGGTAAGTTTAAACGCATTAGCTCAGAGAGCTTCTCTTTTAACGCTACAATACTACGACCTGAGTCAAAAACATCGTCAACAATCAGTAAAGAGTCACCTGCATTTGCGTTTTCAACTATGTAGTGTAAACCATGTACTTTGATTTCTTTTGATTGCTTACCAATACCGTAATAAGACGAGGTACGAACCGCAATGTGATCCGTTTCTATGCCTTTGTAATCATAATATTCCTGAACCGCAATCCCAATTGGAGCACCACCGCGCCATATACCAATAATAAAATCTGGACGAAAGCCATCTTTATACACTTGTGCCGCTACGCGGAATGAATCTTCAAGTAATTGTTGAGCCGTGATATAGCACTTTTCTGACATAGTAAGGATCCCAGTGGTATGTATAATATTTGAGCGAGGTTTAAATAAAAATAGATGCCCAAACACGTAATGGCGAAGGATTTTACCGTAAATAAAACAAAATTGCTTGTTTGGCGGATAAAAA
Source organism: Pseudoalteromonas sp. 23_GOM-1509m (assembly GCF_000518425.1). Taxonomy (NCBI): domain Bacteria; kingdom Pseudomonadati; phylum Pseudomonadota; class Gammaproteobacteria; order Alteromonadales; family Pseudoalteromonadaceae; genus Pseudoalteromonas; species Pseudoalteromonas sp. 23_GOM-1509m. The sequence continues at coordinate 386,150 of NZ_JADO01000008.1, read as the reverse complement.
AATAGGCACCCTAAGGTACCTATTTTTTAACTAATGCGTAATCTCAGTAGATTATGCCTTTTCAAGTAGGGTACGTGCTACGGTGCGCATACCTTGTGTAGTTGCACCTGAAGCCCATTGACTTGTGCTACCACCCATATTAAATGCAGCAGCTAAATCGATGTGTACCCAGCCTTTGCCATCGTTTGGCACAAAGCGAGATAAGAAACCAGCGGCGTTAGATGCGCCACCGAAACCACCGCCTTTTTGGGCGCGGCTATTTGCTGTATCCGCATACGGCGATGGGCAGTTTTGTTGATGCCATTTTTCAAGTGGTAATGGCCATGCGGCTTCCATTTCTTGTGACGCAAAGTCTTCCACTTCACGCACTAGCTCTTTATCAAGGGCAAACAATGCGTTGTACTCTTGACCAACAGCAACAAGGGCGGCACCAGTAAGGGTTGCCGCATCAATAATAAGTGGAGCGCCTGTCTCGCCTGCGGCCATTAAGCCATCAGCCAATACTAAACGCCCTTCAGCATCGGTATTTACAATTTCAACGGTTGTGCCATTTTTGTAAGTAAGAATGTCACCTAGTTTGTATGCATTACCCGAAATTAAGTTCTCTGCACAACATAAAAACAACTTAATACGCTTTTCTACGCCACGGCTAATTGCCAGTGCCAAACCTGCGGTTACCGTTGCTGCACCACCCATGTCGCACTTCATACCCAACATACCTTCGCTTGGTTTAATTGAGTAACCACCTGAGTCAAACGTAATACCTTTACCAACAAGTGCTGCGCTTACCGGTGCGTTCTCATCGCCAGTTGGGTTGTAATCAAGCTCAAGTAATACTGGCGGACGCTCACTACCACGACCAACGGCATGAATACCAATCCACTGCTGTTCTAATAGCGCATCGCCTTTTATGATTTGATAGCTAACATGCTCTGGTGCAAGTGATTGAATAAATTCAGCGGCTTTTTCAGCTAAGCTTTCTGGGTAAATGTCATCGGCGGTGCCATTGATCATTTCGCGCGCCCACGTTGCCGATGCTTTTAAATCAGCGAGTTCTTTAAGATCAGATTGTGCGTTATCAACAAACTCAACACCGTTTAGTACTTTTGGTGATACAAAGCCTTGGTAAAAAGCCCATTGGCTCTCTGTGCACCATACATCACCTTCAAGAACAACATTTTTAATGCCTTGATTTGCAATTGTACGACCCGCTTTTTGCACATTTTTTAATGTTTCTTGCTCAGATAAATGAACCGTTGCGCCGTGTTCGTTAAAAGATAATGACGCACTTTCGCCCCAATGCCCTGGTGCCAACTGCTCGCTTAATTGAACAACAAATTTTTCACTCATGTTAGAATATCCTTGCACTTAAATGTGCGGTTGAGTTTACTATAGAGCGCTTAAGTTCCCAACTGCTTGAGGTGAATAACCTCAACCGGCCTGTAAACCTCGATTTCACTTACCCTAAACTCAGGTTATTAAGTTTGCTAACATATTGAGCTATAAAAATATTTAAGTTTATTATCTCTAGAAAAAATGAACTCAACGCAGTTAGCGCTAAAACAACTACTTGAAATAAACTTATTATCCAGCGCTCAGGTTACATAAGGAAGTCATAAATGAAGTACACCCCGCCATTACAATCTGCCACTTTATTAAAGCGTTACAAACGCTTTTTAGCTGATTTAGAGCTCAGTGATGGCACTACTTTTACCGCTCACTGTGCTAATACGGGTAAGATGACGGGCTGTGCCGATGCCGGTTTTACTGCCTTTTATTCCACCAGCAGTAATACCAAGCGAAAGTACCCGCAGTCATTAGAGCTGACGCAAAATAATGTATCACAGCTTATTTGTGTAAATACCGCTATCGCCAATAAAGTGGTCGAAGAAGCACTTAATAATGGGGTTATTGATGAGCTTACAGGCTATCAACACATACAAAGTGAAGTGAAGTATGGCAGTGAAAACAGCCGCATCGACTTTTTACTTACCCACAGCAGCAAAGCCAATTGCTATGTTGAAGTTAAATCAGTCACGCTGCTGAGCGAAGATCGTCCACAAAGTGGTCAAGGCTACTTCCCTGACGCCCAAACTGTTCGTGGGCAAAAGCATATTCGTGAATTAATCGACATGGTAAAACAAGGGCATCGAGCGGTATTACTATTTGCAGTGCTGCACCAAGGCATCACACAAGTCAGTGCAGCAGCGCATATTGACCCAACCTATGCACAATTGCTTAGCGAGGCCATTGAGCAAGGCGTAGACGTATTAGCTTATAAAGCACACATTTCAGCGAGTGAAGTTACTTTAATTGAAAAAATAAACTTTGTTGAATCGCCAAATTAAGCGTATGAATAAAATCTGATTAATTTGCTCAATTCACTAATAAGCTCTTAAAGCGCAATTAATATTACTAAAATAAGAGTGCAATTTGTTAAATATGCACTTTGCTGGGCTTTTCTGAACAGCGTGCTTTTAAACGCTGGTATTGTATTACGCCTAAAAAATACTTAACCGAAAAGTAAAAGATAAGTTGTTTTTATTATTTTTGCCCACATAACAACGCCAGTTTATAAACCGATACTGTAATAAAAAAGTATAAACACTGCTTTTGCTACTTTTATATGGGTAAACAGGGTTGAAGCTAATTCGATTATTTAAAAATAAATTTGCCTAGGGTATGAGTTTCTGTTATTTATACCGCCGGCTAATGCTGAGGCATTAAATTAAGGATTTAGGAGAGAGTTATGCCAGACCAAAAAAGACATGGTTTATTGGCTCAAGCCGGTTTAGAACCATACCAAGAAAAACCGGGTGAAGAGTACATGAATGAAGCACAACGTGCTCATTTTAAAACAATTTTAGAAACTTGGCGTAATGATTTACGGAACGAAGTTGATCGTACTAAGTCACACATGCAAGACGAAGCAGCTAACTTTCCTGATCCCGTTGACCGCGCAGCACAAGAAGAAGAGTTCTCATTAGAGCTTCGTACTCGTGACCGCGAACGCAAATTAATTAAGAAAATTGAAAAAACAATCAACTTAATTAAAGAAGACGAGTTTGGTTTTTGTGAGTCTTGTGGCATTGAAATTGGCATTCGTCGTTTAGAAGCACGTCCTACTGCCGATTTATGCGTAGACTGTAAAACACTTGCCGAAATTAAAGAAAAGCAAGCTGGACGCGGCTAATTAAGTTATAGTCATGTCTTCTACAGCCGTTACCGCGCAAGTATCTGACTATCGCGGCCGATTTGCACCGTCTCCTTCGGGGCCGTTACATTTTGGCTCACTTGTGGCGGCTGTAGGTAGCTACCTAGATGCAAAAGTTAACCAAGGGAAATGGTTAGTACGCGTTGAAGATATAGACACCACTCGCGTTGTTAAAGGCGCAGCCACCGATATCCTAAATACCTTAGACGCCTACTGCCTTAATTGGGATGAAAACGTTGTGTATCAAACACAGCGTCTTACTATTTATCAAGATGCAGTAAACTCACTGTCAAAACAACACCTTATTTATGCCTGCCAATGCTCTCGTAAGCAAATAAAAGCGCTAGGTGGAATTTATCAAGGGCAATGTAAACATAGCCAACTCAGTGAACAGGGTCATGCCCTTCGCTTAACTCAATGCCATGCAACCGTGACTTATAACGACCTTATTCAGGGGCGTATTGACGTTGACCCTGCTCTGGCCCATGAAGATTACATTATAAAACGTAGCGACGGTTTATTTGCCTATCAACTGGTGGTGGTTATTGATGACATTGAGCAAGGGATCAATCGAATTGTACGAGGCGCTGATCTACTTGAACCTACCGCCCGTCAAATAAGTCTGTTTAAGCAACTTAATAACCCTATTCCAGAATTTGCTCATTTACCTTTAGCGGTAGCAAAACCTGGATTTAAACTCTCTAAACAAAATTACGCCCCCGCTATTTGCAAACAAAATCCCAAACCAACTTTGATAGCGGTATTTAACTTTTTAGGTTTGCCAACCCACGACCAACTTATGGATTTAACCACAGAGCAATTACTTGCTTGGGGCGTGGCACATTTTAACTTAAGCCGCGTTCCCACTACGCGTGAAATACAGATTTAACGCTCTTTCGCGGATTGGGTATAACAAATTCAAATAAAATCGTTAAAAATGGCTTAATTTCAGCACTGCAACTTAATTTTTCCACCTTGCTGGTATATGATAGCCGCCTAAATATATGCTAATTACATAAAACAGTAAGTACAGCTCTATGAGAAGGTACTTGTTGTCATTTTGATTGCAATGGCGAGTCAATCAACCGCTTCTCTAGGAGACAGACTATTATTTCCAAGCTTTTTCAATTTTGTCGACAAATTATCGGCCCGAATGCCAGTGCCGAAGATGTCGCAATCAGCAGTGAACCGTTGGTGATCCCTCGAGGTGAGCATGGTATTTCTCGCAAACAATTTAGCCCAAATGCAATCAAAGTACTCTATCGCCTAAAAGATGGTGGCTATGATGCCTACTTAGTTGGTGGTTGCATTCGCGATGTATTGTTAGGTCAACAACCCAAAGATTTTGATGTTGTAACCAATGCAACCCCTGAGCAAGTTAAAAAACTGTTTCGTAACTGCCGTTTAATTGGCCGCCGCTTTCGTTTGGCGCACATTGTTTTTGGCCGTGAGATTATTGAAGTGGCCACCATGCGCGGCCATCACGAAGCACAAGAAGATAAAAATCAAATTAGCCAGTCAAGTGAACATGGGCAGCTACTTCGCGACAACGTATTTGGCAGCATTGAAGAAGATGCCGAGCGTCGTGATTTTTCAATCAATGCCTTATATTACTCAATCAATGATTTTTGTATTTATGATTACGCCAATGGTTTAGCGGCCATAAAGGCAAAACAAATTGAGTTAATTGGCGACCCTGAAACACGCTATCGTGAAGACCCCGTGCGTATGCTTCGTGCAGTGCGCTTTGCCACCAAGTTAGATATGCAAATAGCACCTGCAAGCGAAAAGCCAATAACCGCTCTAGCTAGCTTGCTTGATAACATTCCACCAGCACGTTTGTTTGAAGAAATACTCAAGCTGTTTTTAAACGGCAAAGCACAACAAAACTTTTTAATGCTGCGCAAATACGGGTTATTTAAATCGTTGTTCCCAGAACTTGACCGCATTTTGGATAAAAACCCAGGCGGGCTTGAAGAAATCTTCATCAAGCAAATGTTTGCAAACACTGACATCCGCATTAATGCAGAGAAAAAAGTCACCCCTGCGTTTGTATTTGCAGCGTTGCTGTGGTTTCCATTGGTTGAACGTACTGAAAAAATTCGACGTCAAGAACAACTCTCTGAATACGATGCCTTTGCCCAAGCAATTAATAAAGTACTTAGTGAGAACGCTCAGCATATTGCAGTGCCAAAACGCTTTACGTTAGGCGCCCGTGATATTTGGCATATTCAACAACGTTTAGACAAACGTGCAGGCCAACGTGCCTATCGCTTAACACAGCAGCCTCGTTTTAAAGCCGCTTATGACTTTTTACTACTGCGTGTTGATGCCGGTGAAACTGAGCATACAGAGCTTGCACAGTGGTGGACACAGTACTTGAGTCAAGATATTAATGGCCAAAAAGAAATGGTGCGAGAGCTAGGTCATCAAGGTGGACCAAAACCACGAAAGCGTCCTCGTCGGCGCACCACTAAAAAACCAGCTGAGTAAATAATGCAACGTGTCTATTTAGGCTTAGGTGCCAACCTTAATACACCTAAAAAACAACTTGATGATGCTGTTGTTGCACTTAAAAACTTGCCTAACAGCGAGTTTATCGCTTGCTCACATTATTATGCGAGCAAGCCTATGGGGCCACAAGATCAACCCGATTATGTGAACGCGGTTGCCTGTATCAATACCTTCCTACAGCCAGAGCAGTTACTTGATTTAACGCAAGCCATAGAGCTGGAGCATGGTCGAGTCAGAAAGGCTGAGCGTTGGGGCGCACGCACACTGGATATTGATATTTTATTATTTGGTGAGCAGGTTATAAATACTAAACGTTTAACGGTGCCTCATTACGGATTAAACGAGAGAGAGTTTGTTGTTTACCCGCTGCAAGAAATTGCACCCGAACTTATTTTACCAAGCGGCGCATCTATCAAACAGATAGCAAATAACCTACCGCTTAACGACTTACAACAATTACCGCTGTAATTAACTAAGGCTTATGTCTGCGAGAATATTATGTCTAAAATAACCGTTTCAACTTTGAATAAAATGAAGGCTGAAAGTAATAAAATCACTGCGTTAACAGCTTATGATGCCAGTTTTGCTAAGTTATTTCATGAGAATGGCGTTGAAGTTGTTTTAGTCGGTGATTCTTTGGGAATGGTATTACAAGGTGGCGATGACACACTCGCTGTGACAAACCAAGAAATTGCGTACCATACTCGCTGTGTTCGCGCTGGAAGCCGTGACCTATTTGTTATTGCCGACCTACCGTTTATGACCTATGCAAATCCAAATGATGCGTGTAAAAATGCCGCAGAGTTGATGCGCGCAGGTGCTAATATGATCAAGCTTGAAGGTGGCGAATGGTTGCATGACAGCATTAAATCACTTACTCAGCAAGGTATTCCGGTGTGTGGGCATTTAGGGCTTACGCCGCAATCTGTGCACGTATTTGGTGGTTTTAAAATTCAAGGCCGTGAAGAAGCACAAGCACAAAAAATTATTGCCGATGCAAAAGCATTAGAGGCAGCGGGTGCTCAACTACTCGTGCTTGAGTGTATTCCAAGTGCCTTAGCAAAACGTATTACTGACTCATTAAGCATTCCGACTATAGGGATTGGTGCGGGCAATGTAACCGATGGCCAAATTTTGGTTATGCACGATTTAGTCGGTATTTCTGCAGGCTACATTCCTAAATTTTCAAAAAACTTTTTACTCGAAACAGGCAACATGCCTGCCGCTGTTAAAAAGTATTGTAACGATGTTAAAAGCGGCGTTTTTCCAAGCGCTGAACACGAGTTTAAATAATGCAGTCAATCACTGAAATTAAATCATTACGCAGTCAAATAAGAGCTTGGCGCCAAGCGGGTTTAAGTGTTGCACTAGTACCTACTATGGGTAACCTGCACCGCGGTCACTTTTCGTTGGTAGAAAAAGCAAAAACACTGGCCGACAAAGTCGTTGTTAGTATTTTTGTTAACCCCATGCAATTTGGTGCTAACGAAGATCTAGACAATTATCCGCGTACCTTAGATGCCGATAAACAAGGTTTAGCCGATCTTGAAACGGATATTTTGTTTATCCCCAGTGTAGAGGCTATTTACCCAAATGGCTTAGGGGTGCAAAGTTTTGTTGATGTACCAGGTATTTCGATGGGCTATTGCGGCGGCTCACGTCCTGGTCATTTTAAAGGTGTAGCAACAGTTGTCACTAAACTATTTAACTTAGTCCAACCTGATTACGCCTGCTTTGGTGAAAAAGACTTTCAGCAGCTGCAAGTTGTTAAAACAATGGCCCGTGATTTGTCGATACCAGTAGAAATTATTGGTGTGCCAACGATGCGTGAAGTTAGCGGCCTTGCCATGAGCTCACGCAATGGGTATTTATCAAGTGATGAAAAGCAAACCGCTACGATTTTATTCAACACTTTAAATCACTGTGCGCAGCAACTAAAAAGCGGAAATAAAGCGTTTGCTACTCTTGAAGCTGATGCTAAAGCGACTTTAGAAAGCGCAGGGCTAAAACCAGATTATTTTTCGATAGCTCAACGAGATACATTAAAAGCTGCTACACTCGAAGATACACGATTTGTTATTTTAGCTGCCGCCTTTTTAGGAAGTGTTAGATTAATCGACAATATACAGGTTGAAGTTTAATACTGGTGTAGCCTCACTTTAAGGATAAGTATGAAAACTTTTATTAAAACCACTCTAGTGGCTTTTTCTTTTGCAGCATTGGCAGGGTGCCAAAGCCAAGCAGGTAATCCAGCACTTAACCAATGCGCTCAGCAAAGTTATCAATGCGAAACCAGCTGTGAACAACAAACAACCACCGACAGCCTTAAGTCACAGGTTTGCTCATCTAAATGCATCGAAGCGTATAATCAATGCAAAGTACAAGCTGAAAACTTAAGTAAAGCTGACTAATATCAATCGGCATAAATTGTAAACCAAAAAAAACCGCTCATTTGAGCGGTTTTTTAATTATTAGCGGTTTATTTTAAGCCTAACTTTTTCAACTCAACTTCAACTAGCTTTGCAGAAAGTGGCACATAACCATCTTTTTCTACAATTTTTTGACCTTCTTGCGAAAGTACCATCTTTAAAAACTCAGCTTCAACTGGGCCAAGTGGCTTATTTGGGTGTTTATTTACATAAACATATAAGAAACGTGAAAGTGGGTATTTACCTTGAGCTACGTTTTCAAGCGTGGCATCAACAAAGTTAGTACCTTTTTTAGATAACGGAACAGTACGCACACCCGATGTTTTATAACCAATGCCAGAATAACCAATGGCATTTAGTGATGCTGAAATTGACTGTACAACAGAAGCTGAACCCGGTTGCTCGTTCACGTTATTACGAAAATCGCCTTTACATAAGGCTTTCTTTTTAAAGTAACCGTAAGTCCCTGATACTGAGTTACGTCCATATAATTGCACGTCTTTTGCAGCCCAATCACCTTCTAGACCAACATCACTCCAGCGGTTTACTTGCTCTGGTGCGCCACATTTACGTGTTGATGAGAAAATAGCATCGATTTGGTCAATACGCAGCCCTTCAATTGGGTTATCTTTATGAACAAATACCGCCAATGCATCAATTGCTACACGTACTTGTGTTGGCTTATAGCCATAGCGCTTTTCAAATGCTTCAATTTCTTTCGACTTCATAGCACGGCTCATTGGACCTAAATTTGCCGTACCTTCTGTTAATGCTGGTGGCGCAGTAGACGAACCTGCTGCTTGGATTTGAATATTTACATTTGGGTAAATACGCTTATATTCTTCAGCCCAAAAGGTCATCATGTTGGCTAACGTATCAGACCCTACCGATGAAAAGTTACCTGATACACCGCTAATTTTTTGATACTCAGGCATACCGTCTTCTAATGCTACTGCTTGCGCAGATACAAATGTTGTAACAGCCACACCCATTGCGGCAACTAAGTTTTTAAATTTCATTTTGGGGTTCTCCAGTTTGTTCGTCCCATTTCCTAACTGCGGTTCACTCTAAAGTGAGTACATGACAATGGTGTGACTCTTAAATGACACTTTTATGACTAGCAGTATTACTCGTCACTAATGGCGAAATAGAGATCAGCCTATCGCTTGAAAACGCAAAAGAAAAACAGGAGCCTTTACCCAGTTCACTGTTAATTTTTAATTGGCTACCATGGCGAGTAAGTACATGTTTAGTAATTGCTAAGCCTAATCCTGAGCCACCTGTGGTGCGGCTTCTGGCTTTATCGACCCGATAAAAACGCTCAGTTAAGCGATTTATATGCTCTGGTGCAATACCATCACCATTATCGGTAACACTAAAACATGCCTGTTCATTGTTGCGCTGCCAACACACCTCAATTTTACCACCTGGCTTAGTATAATGAATGGCATTAAATACTAAGTTTGAAAACGCACTTCTGAGCTCATCCTCAGCACCGGTAATATCAAGTGACGCATCAATATTAAAAATAAGTTGATGGCCTTTATCTTGATTTATAGACTGTGCTTCAGTTTCAATCAGTTTTAGCAATTGCGGTACCTTTACTGCCTTATCATTACTGTGGCGTTTTGCGCCTTCAATACGTGATAACGAAAGTAACTGGTTCACTAAACTATCCATGCGTTTACATTGTTCTAGCATGGTAGTTTGTGCCTTATTCCACATTGCAGGCGGAGGAAGCGAATCACTGTCGAGCATTTCAAGGTAGCCGGTAACAACCGTTAAAGGGGTTCTGAGCTCATGAGACACATTAGCAACAAAGTCTTTACGCATCTGCTCAAGCTGCTTTAAACGGGTGACATCGCGTACTACCACCAATAACTGAGTGTTAGCATAAGGCATCACCCTAAACTCAAGTACTTGCTCTACACTGTGGCCACTTTCAAGCTCCAGTGCATCACTAAACTCTTTACGGCGCATATATTTAGCAAATTTAGGATCGCGAATGAGGTTATCTAAACGCTGACCATGATCAACCGGCCATTGTAACCCTAACACTTTGAGTGCAAGTTGATTACACCACACAATTGATAAATCGTTTTGCAATACAACAACGGCATCGGGCACCGCCTCAGCACCGTCACGAAAACGGCGTATCAGCTCTGCCAGCTCGTTACGCTTTTTACGATTACGATGTTGCAGCTGATAGATGCCTTCAAATACTTGCTCCCACGACCCCTCACCTTCAGGTGGGTTAAAGCTGCGCTGATTATGCAGCCAATCACTTAAACGATAAAGTTGATGGTAATGCCACATAAGTAGCGAAAAAGCGCCCAAAAACAACATCAAAAATGGGGCACCAATAAGCACCCCAATTAAAAGTAAAGGTATAAAATAGACAAACAGCCGCTTTGTTAGCGCCTGCTTGTTAATAACTCGATACATACACGCTCTTTACCTTATAAACGCTAGCAGACAAGTTGACTGAGCTAGGTTAATAGATTGCTACTTAACTAAGTAAGCTTAATTGTAAGCACACTATAATTTACTCGAAAAGCGATAACCAGCTCCGCGTACCGTTTGTACTAAGCGGTCGTGTCCAAGCGTAGCAATCGCTTTACGCAAGCGACGAATATGAACATCTACGGTTCTGTCTTCAACATACACATTCGTGCCCCATACATGATCAAGCAGTTGCTCACGGCTGTAAACACGCTCTGGATGGGTCATAAAAAAGTGTAACAGTCTAAATTCGGTTGGCCCCATATCAAGCTCACTGCCCCCTGAGGTAACACGATGCGAAATAGGGTCCAAGCGCAGGCCATGCACTTCAATTGCTTCTTCTAAAGAGGTAGGTGCTACTCGGCGAATAACCGCTTTAATACGCGCCATTAACTCTTTAGGTGAAAACGGCTTAGTAACGTAATCATCAGCGCCCACTTCTAAACCGCGTATTTTGTCTTCTTCTTCGCCGCGAGCAGTCAGCATAATGATAGGGATTTGGCGTGTGTGTTCATTTTGTTTGAATTTTTTAGCAATTTGAATTCCACTACCACCAGGTAGCATCCAATCGAGTAACACCATATCTGGATAAGGTTCAACCATTGCGGCTATTGCAGAATCATAATCTTCTGCCTCAATGGCTTGAAAGCCATTTTGTTCTAAAACAAAAACCAACATTTCCCTGATAGGTGCTTCGTCATCAACGACTAATACTTTACGTGACATTCCAATTTATCTCTTAGGCTATTGAGTAGGTTTCATTATTATGACTAAGTATGACATTTTTATTAAAGTGTAACGTCTAAATTAAAATGAGACTAAAAAAAACACAAAATAGTAACAAAAAATTGAATATGTCATATTTTTATCATCTTAAGCAGTAAATAAAAAAGTGGTTTGCAGTAAAGTGAGTCGTTATTAAAAGCATTATTTATGATATTAACTTGGGATCATCAAATTACTAACTAGCCGCTATTTTTAGGCTTAATAATAAAAGTCGGCACCTATTTAGATCAGGTTTATTATGATCTTAAATACAAGGATCAGAGTTTTATCAAGCAGATCCCTTTTCGGATCACTATTTTACCCACTAACAAAGCTAAACCAATGATTTACTGTGTGATTTTTATCCATTCATTATGATATTCGACACTTAAAAGTACAAAATGCGTCACTTTAAGCCCTTCACTTAGTAAAGTAATGATCCCAGATAAGGTTAGTTAGTAATCGAGTGATCCCAGATTTATCTGGTAAGTAAAATACTGATCTCTTACAGATCAAAAAAGCCAGTGCGTAAGCAACTGGCTTTTTATAATGAGTGCGAGAGTATCGCCGTTATTGGCTCATTATTTTATTTTTGGATTTAACTCACCGCTTAAGTATTTAAGGTGCATTTCATCCAATGAAATTGGCTTAATTTTACTTGCTTGACCCGCAGTACCAAACGCTTCGTAACGGGCAATACAAATGTCAGTCATTGCTTGCGTTGCAGCGGCTAAGAACTTACGTGGGTCGAAGTTAGACGGGTTCATTGCTAAGTGACGACGAATCGCACCGGTAGACGCTAAACGTAAGTCAGTATCAATGTTTACCTTACGCACACCGTATTTAATACCTTCAACAATTTGCTCAACTGGCACACCGTATGTTTCAGGAATTTCGCCACCGTATTGGTTAATCACTTCTAACCACTCTTGTGGTACAGAAGACGAGCCATGCATTACTAAGTGCGTGTTTGGAATACGCGCATGAATTTCTTTAATACGATCAATCGCTAAAATATCGTCGGTTGGTGGACGCGTAAATTTGTAGGCACCGTGTGATGTACCACAGGCAATAGCCAGCGCATCAACATGGGTTTTATTTACAAAATCTGCCGCTTCTTCTGGATTCGTTAGCATTTGCTCAGTGGTAAGTTTACCCTCAGCGCCAACGCCGTCTTCTTCACCCGCTTCACCGGTTTCAAGTGAACCTAATACACCTAGCTCACCCTCAACTGAAACACCACATGCGTGTGCCATTTCAACTGTTTTACGTGTTACATCAACGTTGTAATCGTAGCTTGACGGAGTTTTACCATCGCTCATTAACGAGCCATCCATCATTACTGATGAAAAACCTAACTGAATTGAACGTTGACATACACCTGGTGATGTACCGTGATCCTGATGCATAACCACGGGGATATGTGGCCATTCTTCAACTGCCGCTAAAATCATATGACGAATAAAAGGTGCACCGGCATACGCACGTGCGCCCGCAGAACCTTGCACAATAACAGGGCTGTTTGTTTTATCAGCCGCTTCCATAATTGCGCGCATTTGCTCTTGGTTATTTACATTAAACGCGGGTACACCGTAACCATGCTCAGCGGCATGATCCAGAAGTTGTCGCATACTGATTAAAGCCATTGGGTATTCTCCAATTTATCGATAGTCATTTAACTATCTAGTTTGAACGGATTTGTTAGTTTGGTGCAATAACTGCACCTCGAACCTTAAAGCTCAATGCCTAAAATTCGAATTAAATAACTAATAAATAAAAGTGAGAGGTATTTATCAGTTAAGTGTAGCAGATGCGGACACTCCACATCTGCCTAACGGCTAGCTAATACTTTACGTATTACTTAGCACGTGATTCTAACATCACTACTGCTGGCAGTTTTTTACCTTCTAAAAACTCTAAGAAAGCACCACCACCGGTAGAAATATACGAAACTTTGTCACTAATGCCGTACTTGTCAATTGCTGCTAAAGTGTCACCACCGCCTGCAATTGAAAACGCTTTTGAATCAGCAATTGCTTGGGCAATAGCACGTGTACCATTACCGAACTGATCAAATTCAAAAACACCGACTGGGCCATTCCATACAACGGTGCCCGCATTAGCAATAATTTTTGCAAGTTTGTTTGCTGTATCAGGGCCAATATCAAAAATCATATCGTCGCTGGTAACTTCGCTTACATCTTTAAGTGTTGCTACAGCTGATTCTGAGAATTCATTACCCACGACGACATCAGTCGGTACTGGAATTTCACCATTGTTAGCTTTTGCTGCTGCACATAAGCGATTAGCTTCGTCCATTAAGTCAGCCTCAAAAAGTGACTTACCTACAGGGTAACCTGCAGCTGCAATAAAGGTATTAGCAATACCGCCACCCGTAACAAGCTGGTCAACAATTTTAGATAACGAATCAAGTACAGTTAACTTAGTTGACACTTTAGAGCCACCCACAATCGCCACGAGCGGGCGTGCTGGGTTATCAAGTGCTTTGCCTAGCGCTTCAAGTTCAGCCGATAATAATGGACCGGCACACGCTACATCAGCAAATAAACCTACACCATGCGTTGATGCTTGTGCGCGATGCGCAGTACCAAAGGCATCCATTACGTACACGTCACATAATGCAGCTAATTGCTTTGATAAGGTTTCGTCGTCTTTTTTCTCGCCTTTATTAAAACGCACGTTTTCAAAAACAACGACTTCGTTATCTGCAACATCAACGCCGTTTAGGTAATCTTTTTCTAGGCGAACTGTTTGCTCAAGTGCATCATTTAAGTAATCGACAACCGGAGCCAATGAAAACTCTTCTTCGTATTGCCCTTCCGTAGGACGGCCAAGGTGTGACATAACCATCACTTTCGCGCCTTTCTCTAACGCTAGTTTGATAGTAGGTAACGCAGCACGAATACGTGCATCTGACGTCACTTTTCCTGCTTTAACGGGTACATTTAAATCTTCACGAATTAATACGCGTTTGCCGTTTAAATCTAAATCTGCCATTTTAATGACCGACATGAACATCTCCTTAGTTAACGATACTGAACCTGAAAAATACGTTTTAAATATTACTTAAATGCCATCATAGCACGCGCGGTATCGAGCATGCGATTCGCAAACCCCCACTCGTTATCACACCAAACTAATAACTTTATCAGTCGTTTATGACTAACACGTGTCTGTGTGCCATCTATGATACAAGAATGTGGGTCATGGTTAAAATCAACCGATACCAACGGCTCTTCGGTGTAACTTAAAATACCTTCAAGGCGGTCTTTAGCTTGTGCTTTAAGGGCATTATTAACCGCACTTAAATCTACATCTGCATTAACCGTGACACTTAAATCCATCGCCGTCACATTAATGGTCGGTACACGGACCGCAATGGCCTCAAAGCGACCTTTAAATTTAGGTAAAATACGGTCTATACCACGTGCTAATTTTGTATCTACAGGAATAATAGACTGGCTGGCGGCACGCGTACGGCGTAAATCATGATGATACGCATCAATTACTTGCTGATCGTTCATTGACGCATGAATGGTCGTAATAGCACCTGATTCAATGCCAAAGGCATCATCGAGTACTTTAATAACAGGAACGACGCAGTTAGTTGTACACGAGCCATTAGAGACAATAGTATGCTCGCTTTTAAGCTCATCGTCATTAATACCGTAAACAATAGTGGCATCAACATCATTATCCGCAGGATGTGAAAACAGCACCTTTTTTGCGCCCGCAGTCAAATGTAATTGCGCGTGTTCACGCGAGTGATAAACACCCGTACATTCAAGCACCACATCAACATCTAACGTTTGCCACGGTAATTCAACTGGATTTTGTTCACAAAATAACGCAATGGTGTCATCAGCTACGCTAATGGTGTCTTCACTTAGTTTAACTGGAAAAGCAAAACGACCATGAGAGGTGTCGTATTTTAATAAATGGGCAATAGCTTCAGGGTCGGCTAGTTCGTTAATTGCAACAATTTTGATCTCGTCGCTTAAGCCTGATTCGTATAGTGCACGGACAATATTTCGACCAATACGACCAAAACCATTAATTGCAAGTTTGATTGCCATGAAATATAAAATCCACTCTAGTTACGTACAGAGAAAGGCAGCGTCGCCTTTTAGATGGCGGTATTGTAATCGACCTTGCTTGTGATTATAAGAGCCAAGCATTAGAAACTTTAAATTAACGTCATAATCAACACACACTGCACTTTTACTTTTAGTCCTGCTAGTGGGTATTTGCACTGTTTGCTATTTTAGTTTTAAATCAAACACCACCTTTATTGATGCTTTAACGCTTATTGTTGCGCCTAAATATTGCTGCTGCATAAATGGATTCTCGTTATTACTAGCAACCATACTATTTCTGTGGCTAGATAAAATAATGTGCTTAACACCGCCCTCGTCATAATCGTAATCTGAGCTGCCGGAATTTGCACTGATACTGTAAACGTTGCCAAGTTCAGCGCCAAAAGCTTGAGCGAGCTTATTTCCCTTCGCTTTTGCATTATCGATTGCTAATTGTGTTGCTTCTGCCTCTAACTGATTAACTTTAGAGGATAAACCATTAATTTTTTCGATATTGTCTATTTTTAAGCTTTGAGCAAAATTAATAAATTCATCGACTTTTTTAATATCTTTTAATGTGACTTTAACTGTTTTCAGGGCTAAATACTTATCGCCTGAAACAGTCCCAGATTCTGTACCAATCATAGTGTATACCTTGCTTTTTAAACCAGATATATAAACATCGTCTTGGCCAAAACCGTATTTGTCTGATTGTTCAAGTAGCAAGCTAATCCGGCCATCAAGCTCACGTTTAGCCTCAAGTAATGTATCTTCAGTGCTTTTTACTTCAAATATAATTTGAGCCATATCTGGCTCAACAAATACCTCAGCTGACCCCTGCACTGCAATATGACGATTAGCTGGCACGCTTGAATTAGCAAAAGTAATAAGAGGGAATAAGGTAATAAAAATAGCGATGATAAGTTTCATATTCGTTCCTTGAATTCATAATAAATCATACGTTCCCATAATTATACAAATAAAAACAAAAGTAAACTGCCTCATTAACCAAGTATTTATGCATTCTTTATAGGTTGGGTTTCGCTTCGCTCTGCCCAACCTACGTCAACTCGCCTACTTTGAGCTCCTTACCGGCGCTTATTTGATGGCATTGGGCTAATAACAACTCAGCAGTAGCTTGTGCATCGGTAAGGGCGTGATGACAATGATAGCTTGGTAAGTCGTAGCGTTTACGACATTCATTAAGAGTTAAATCGTCTAATTTTATATCTGAGCTATGTTTTAGCAGACGCTTTTTTTCTATTTGTAAGGTATCGATAATCAACTTGGGGCGCTGGGTGATCCCTGCATTTTTTAGTGCTAACTTTAAAAAACCCCAATCGAGCATGGCATTATGAAATACTAAAATACAGTCACTAAAGTGAGCGCTTAAAGACGTTATAATGCTTTGTAGACTTTGCCCTTGTGCCACCGATTCAGTACTAATGCCATGAAAAACGGGGCTCTGCTCTAGACTTTTCACCTCTTTATTAACGATATGCTGCGACTGACTGTTTTTGATACATTCGTTATCAATAAGTACCCAAGCAACCGAAACAATTTCATGTTGTTTAGGATCAAGCCCTGTTAATTCCAAATCAATTACTAAGTAACGTTGCTTTAAAGCACTTTGCGCAAGCAAATGGCGACGCTTTAAATAACGAGTAATAAGCTGCTTAACCATTGTTGTTACAAACTCCCACGCGCAAATTTAAACGCCGCGCCTTGCTGCGCCTGTTTTACTAGGTAAAACGCTTCTTTAAGCTGATGACGCTCTAACGAATTGAGCTTATCTGGGTTTATACAATTGCTGGGTAACCCCTCTTCGTTTATTTGTGTGCGCAACCTAAGTTGGGTTAAAAATCGCCAACAATCTTTTAAATTATAAATATCTTCTTTGCTTAACAATGAATACTTTAATAAGGCGTCTAATCGCTCTTGGGTGTTAGCACGGCGGATGCCTACTTTTAATGCATACAGCCTTGCCAGATCGTTAATGATCACAACCCCGCGCTTTTTAAGATCGATGTATTTGTGGTGCTGCTCGGTTTTCTCGGTTTTAAAGTTATTGAATAAACCAATCGGCGCGCTGTTGGTATTCACATCGCTGGCCATTGCCGCATAAAAAAGATCGTTGCGAGAAATATGGGTTAACTCTTCACAAAACTGGCTATAAAGCGTGGTTGATCCTTCAATAAAACGCAGATCAAAAAATATTTTACAGTTGAGCATTGCCTGGGGTGTGGGGCTGGTGATCCACTTTAAAAACTTCGCCCGCCAATCACTTACACTCATTCGACACGCATCACTGCTGGCCATAATGTTACCAGGGCAACGACGAATACCGCATTCAACTAAGTTTTCACAAACAAATTCACCCATTTGTTTAAAGTACGCGTGCTGCTCATCGTTTAGACCATCGGGTAATAACAAGCCGTTATCTTGATCAGAATGCAGTGTTTGCTCTTCGCGCGCTTGAGAGCCAAAACAAATAAAGCTAAAGCTCGTAGGTGCAACACCATGTTGTTGTTGAAATAAAAATATTAGCCGCGAGGTTAGCGCATCGGTTAAACCGCTGAGTAGTTTTCCAATCAGTGAAATATCATCAATATTATTAGAAAACCCCTTTAATAACTCAGGAATTTCTTTAGCGTAACGCTTTAAATCAGCGACATTATGCGCTTTATAAATACGACCAATGAGCTGGACAGGGTCGCTTTTTTGTTGACGTAGTAAGTCTGTACTAGTGATCATACCTAGCGGTTTATGATTTTCATCAAGCACAGGTAAATGATGAATATTATGCTTAAGCATTAAGTGTAGCGCTGAAAACACACGATTATTTTCAAATATAAACTTAGGCTTATTGGTCATAATACTATTGATAGCTTGCGCGGGGTCCACCTCATCAGCAAGCACTCGATTACGTAAATCGCGGTCAGTAACCACCCCAACAAGGTGCGAGTTTTCGGTGATCATTATTGAAGAAACCCCATGCTCTTGCATTTTTTTAGCACTATGACGGATGCTGGCATCGGGGGGCAGCGTTATCGCTTTGCGAGTCATGATCTCTGATATTTTACGCTCAGACCAGCTGTCGTTGTTGCTCTTATAATGCGATGAAAGTAATCGATTTGCATGTGCACGGACAAAGTATTGCTCAAAGGCTTTATATTCTCGGCGTAAATAATCAAAATGCGTTTGGTCGAGCATATACACTATGCCCTCTTTTTGTACTTCTAAACTGTTTTGAATTGCATCTCCCGTTAGTAAAGAGGGGTAACCAAAGTAATCACCTTGAGTTAAACGCGTCACCGTATCGCCTTTGGCATCGACTAAATCGTATAACCCGGAGCGGATTAAAAATAACTTAGGCTGTTCACTGTTAAGCCATTGCGTTTGGTTTTCTCGGGTCAAATAAATACTATCGAGATGGTTTACAAAATAACTGCAGGCACTGTCTTGTAACATTGAAAATGGTGCTTGCTTGTTAATAAACTGCGCGACTTCCTGTTGCTCACTACTCATAAATCATCCTCAATAAAAAGCGACTTAACCTGAAATGTAGTCATTTTTTAAACAAATAAAAAGCCCGACTTAAGTCGGGCTTTGATGCGTTATATCATTAGCTATATGGATTAGTGAGCATGTGCTTCACTAGACCCTTTAGGATTACGAATGCCTTCCACCATTTCTTGGATTTCAATTGGTGTTGGTTTAGTCATTTTCATTACAACTGCTGCTACTGCAAAGTTGATCATCATACCGATTAGACCAATCCCTTCAGGTGAAATACCTAGGAACCAATTTTCTGGGCTATTAAGCTCAGGGCTCACAAACTTAAAGTAGATGATGTAAGCCGCAGTAAAGGTAATACCCGTTACCATGCCTGCAATCGCACCAAATTTGTTCATTGATTTAGAGAAAATACCCATAATAATTGCAGGGAAGAAGCTCGCTGCTGCTAAGCCGAAGGCAAAGGCTACAACCGAGGCCACAAATCCTGGCGGGTTAATCCCAAAGTAGGCGGATATTACAATAGCAATCATCGCTGCTAACCTCGCTGCAAGTAATTCTTGCTTGTCGGTTATATCCGGTTTGAGTGTCCGTTTTAGCAAATCGTGCGATACTGAGGTTGAAATAACCAATAGTAAGCCCGCTGTAGTCGATAGTGCCGCGGCAATACCACCAGCAGCAACGAGTGCAATAACCCATGCTGGTAAGTCGGCAATTTCAGGGTTCGCTAGTACCATAATATCGCGGTCAACGTTTACTTCGTTCGCGCTATTAGGGTCAGTGATTTTACCTGATGTGTAAAACATTTTGCCGTCACCATTTTTGTCATTAAAGGTAATTAGGCCCGTACGTTCCCAGTTTTTGATCCATGCAGGCGCATCTGCATACGCTGTGCCGCTACCGTCTTTACCATTAATGGTGTCAATCATGTTTACACGGGCAAACGAAGCTACTGCAGGTGCTGTTGTGTAAACAATAGCAATGAACACCAGTGTCCACGCCGCTGAAATACGTGTGTCCTTTACGCGAGGTACAGTGAAAAAGCGAACAATTACATGTGGTAAACCAGCAGTACCCACCATAAGAGCACCTGTGATTGCAAATACATCAATCATGCTCTTCGAGCCTTCAGTGTATTGACCAAAGCCCAACTCAGTACTTAAACCATCTAATTTATCCAATACATACATGCCTGAACCATCACTTAGCGTGGCACCAAACCCCGTTTGTGGGAAAAAGTGACCGGTTGCCATCATAGAGATGAAAATAGCCGGTACTAAATAAGCAAATACCAGTACACAGTACTGCGCAACTTGCGTGTAAGTAATGCCTTTCATGCCACCAAGTACAGCATAAAAGAAAACAATAATCATGCCGATGTAAACGCCGGTTTCAATTTCAACTTCTAAGAAACGAGAGAACACCACACCCACACCACGCATTTGACCCGCAATGTAAGTAAAACAAATAAAGATGGCACATAAAATAGCCACTAAACGCGCAGTACGTGAGTAGTAACGATCCCCGATAAAGTCTGGCACAGTAAACTTGCCGAATTTACGTAAGTAAGGCGCTAAACACATGGCCAGTAGTACATAACCACCCGTCCACCCCATTAAGTAAACACTACCGTCATAGCCAGCAAACGAAATAATACCTGCCATTGAAATAAATGACGCAGCACTCATCCAATCCGCAGCAGTTGCCATACCATTGGCTAGTGGAGGTACACCACCACCGGCAACATAGAATTCATTTGTTGACCCTGCACGAGCCCAGATTGCAATGCCGATATAAAGCGCAAAGCTTAAACCGACGATTATAAAAGTGAGTATTTGAACATCCATTGCTTAGCTCCTATTCGTCTACGCCATATTTTTTATCTAACGTATTCATTTTGAAAACGTACACAAAAATCAAAGCTACAAAGGTATAAATCGCGCCTTGCTGGGCGAACCAGAAGCCAAGTTTAAACCCAAAAAAACGTACTTCATTTAGTACATCTACAAGTAATATGCCAAAGCCAAAAGAGACCACAAACCATACCGCTAATAACTTAAACAGTAATGAAATGTTTTCTGCCCAATAAGCTTTTGCTTGTTCTTCATTTTTAAAAGCCATTTTTATTTTCCCCTTTAAACATCGCAAGATTACGATGGGTGGTTTTTTATATTCGTTAATCAATTTAGCAACGCTACTCAAATATTGAATTGCGACAATAGTCGTAACAACATGTTAACGTTTTCGTAAACTGTAGGCGCTTAATTAGTAAACAACAAGTGAACTACTTTAATTTCAGTAAGTTAATTAATTTATTTGCGAGGTGTTTACGCCAATTTTTGAGTAAAGCGTGGGAATAAGACATTAGTCTAACTAAATAACCAATTTAAAATAAATCATTAAAAATCAACATTTTATTTTATTTATAGATAATATAAATAAAATGTATACCCCCCTATTTAACCCGCAACCAAATATCGTAAAAACCCAAACTACCTCAAACGCCAACTGACGCTCGCATCTTGAAATAGTTTGGGTATAGTTATGGCAAATTATAAAAATATTCTACAAGGTTAAATAAACATGACGGCTGTACTACTCATTGTTGCCTTTGGCTACATAGGCGTGCTGTTTTGGCTGGCTAATTGGGGGGATAAAACCACGCCACTTGCCAAGCGTATTAGTCATCACCCGTTTGTGTATTCATTTGCACTAGGTATCTATTGCACTTCATGGACTTACTACGGCTCAGTAGGCACAGCAGCGACCAGCAGCTGGAGTTTTTTACCTATATTGTTAGGCCCCGCTTTATTGTTTTTTTTCGGTCAAGGCTTTTTACGTAAACTGGTACTGGTGAGTAAGAAACAAAATATCACCACTATTGCCGACTTTATTTCAGCCCGCTATGGTAAGCGTCAAACCACCGCCATTATGGTGACAATAATCGCCTTATTGGCCACCATTCCGTACATTGCATTGCAATTAAAAGCACTCAGCTCTAGCTTTTTACTCCTACAAAACAGCAATCAGATATCAGGGGATATTTTAGCGCTATCGGCCACGTTAATGATGGCGCTATTTGCTATATTTTTTGGTACGCGCAAAGTTGATGTAACCGAATACCGTTCAGGTTTAATGCTCGCTGTGGCGTTTGAATCTCTAGTTAAACTGTTTGCCTTAGCCGCCGTTGCAGGGCTTGCGATATACAGCTTATTTAATTTACCTACCCAAAGTAGCAGTCAAGTTGCCGAGTCTATTTGGATGCACTGGACACACTTTGACTTTTTTAGTTTTAATTTTATCGGCCAGTCACTTATGGCAGCAGCGGCTATTATTTGTTTGCCACGCCAATTTCATGTAACCGTGGTCGATAACCAAGATAAGCGCCATTTATTCACTGCGCGTTGGGCCTTCCCACTGTATTTATTGCTAACAGCAGCAATGATTTTACCTATTGCCACCGCTGCGATTCACCCAGAAATAGGCCGCAGCTTATCACCAGACAGCTTTGTACTTGCCTTACCTATGCTGCACAATAATGCTTTTTTGACTACGTTTGTGTTTATTGGGGGGCTTTCAGCAGCTACAGCCATGATTGTTGTAGCCACATTAACGTTAAGTACCATGATCTCAAATGATGTGGTACTGCCGTTAATGTTACGTCGTAAATTTAAACGTAACTTAATTACCAGCAGCTATAAGTCTCGTATTTTACTGGTGCGTCGATTTACCATTGCTGGGGTGCTTATTTTAGCTTACTTCTATCAGCAATGGTTTGGTAATGGCAGTGCACTGGCTAGTATGGGATTGGTTGCTTTTTCATTGGTATCGCAACTATTGCCTGCCATTGTGGGTGGCTTATATTGGCGAAAAGGCCATGCCTATGGTGTCTATGCTGGACTACTCGCTGGGGTAATTTGTTGGGTATTGTTTTTAATGCTGCCTATTTTAGATGCCCCCAACCCACTAGACAGTGAGTTACAACAAACCCTAATTACACGCGGCACACTTATCGCGTTGTTCGCCAATATTGGCTGCTATATTAGTTTTTCGCTAGGGGCTGAAGAGCGCTTAATCGACAAAATTCAAGCGGCTGCTTTTGTTAATCCTAAAGATCAGGCTATTTTATCGCGTCGATTAAATAAAAATGTAAAAGCCACGGTATACGACTTCAAAATACTGCTACAGACCTTTTTAGGCATTCAACGTAGCCAGCAAGTATTATCACACTATGCGCTTCATCACGACTTAAACGACAACAATGCGCACCCTCGCGCTGACTTTATTGCTTACTGCGAACGTGCGCTTACTGGGGTATTAGGTGCCTCGTCGGCGCAAGCACTTATTCATACCGTATCATCGGGCAAACGCATGGCGTTTGAAGAGGTGGTAAACTTTTTTGATGAAACCACACAAGCACTGCAGTTTAATCAAAACTTATTGTTTACCTCGTTAGAGAACTTAAGCCATGGCCTATCCGTTGTTGATAAAGACCTAAACCTCGTGGCTTGGAATAAGCGCTACAGTGAAATGTTTAACTACCCCGAGGGCTTTTTACAAGTTGGCCAACCTATTGAGGAAATAATCCGGTATAACGCAGAGCGCGGTGAATGTGGCCCAGGTGAAATTGATCGTCATGTTGATAAGCGAGTTCAGCATTTAAAAAATGGTAGTTCACATCACTTTATTCGCCATCGTCGAAACGGCCAAGTGTATGAAATGATCGGTAACCCACTTCCTGATGGCGGATTTGTAACCAGTTTTTCTGATATTACTACTCACATTAGTACTCAAAATGCGCTAGAAGAAATTAATATGGACTTAGAAAACCGTATTGAAGCGCGCACCCAAGAAGTACAAACGATTAATAGTAATCTACAAGCACAAATAGATAGCCGCGTACAAACCGAGCAAGCACTTACTTTAGCCAAGCGTGAGGCAGAACAAGCTAATGATAGTAAAACTCGCTTTTTAGCATTGGCCAGTCACGATATTTTACAGCCATTAAATGCTGCACGTTTATACCTTGCCGCGATTGACGAAACACAACTAGACACCACGAATAAAAATAATTTTAATAAGCTTGGCGACAGTTTAGATTCAACTGTGCATTTAATGTCGGCCTTACTCGAAATTGCAAAATTAGAACAAGGCGCAATGACCCCAAGCCCACGTCACTTTTGTATTGACGATATTTTAGACCCTCTCAAAAGTGAATATGCCATTTTATCAAGCGATAAAGGACTGTCATTTACAGTGCGCTCAAATAAGCAAATAGTGCATAGTGACATTACCTACTTGCGCCGAATACTACAAAACTTGCTGTCTAATGCGATTAAATACACCGAAAATGGCCGAGTGCTAATTGCCTGCAGAAATCGTAAACACAGTTTACGCATAGAGGTATGGGATACAGGCCCAGGCATTAGCGATATTGAACAGGCAAAAATATTTAACGACTTTTACCGAATTGAAGCGGGCGACAATAAAGGCGTAGGCCTTGGTCTAGGGGTAGTTAAACGTATGGCTGATTTACTGAGCCTGCCGATTGATGTGGTTTCTTTACCTAATAAAGGCAGTCGATTTAGTATAGAAGTGCCTTATGGTGATGCGCAATTAGTGCAACAAAAACAAACAAATCAAAATATCGTAGACAACCGCGCTGCGATTAATATTGTTGCCGTTGACGACGATCCTGAAAACTTAGCCGCGATGGCCAGCTTATTGAAAAAATGGCGGGCAAATTACACCTTATTCGACAAAGTTGATGCTGTGTTAGCGTATGCTAAAGCGCATGCAGCGCCCGATGTTATTTTAATGGATTATCAATTAGGTAATGATTGGGATGGCATTACTTTAATTAAAACACTGCGAGAGACTTGGCAAAGCGACATTCCGGCAATTTTAATTACCGCGGTGCGTGACACCGAGCTAAAACAAACAACCAAAGCTGAAAATATTCATTACCTAAGTAAACCAGTAAAACCAGGTAAACTTAAGGCCCTGCTTAATCATAGTACTTAACCACCAATAAACGCTTAAGCCCAGTAAAATACTGGGCTTAAAGCTATGCTTAATTGCTATAATTACGCTTTCTTAGTTTTTGGAACAACCAACTAAGCCCGACTAACGAAAGCCCTAAGCCAATAAACGATAATGCCTTTAAAAGCCCAGTTAAATTAGCCATATCAATTAAAAATACTTTAACGATTACCGCACCAAGAATCCCCAAACCGACATTTTGTAATAACCGCAGCTGTTTTAAATGTCCGGCGATCACCACCATTGCGCCAAGTAATAACCAAATAACCGAATAGCTATATAGCTCGGCGTCACTGGTTGCCTTATCAAGGTAAATAAAGCCGCCTTGCCAATATTGGCGGATCAAGGTGTTGATAGCTAATACCGCTAATAAACCAGACACACCGAGTGTAATTTGACTCAATTTAGCATTTAACGATTTAACTAAACTCGCTAACCATAACGCCAGCAGGCTCGGAATAAACCAGATTAAAAGCACCCAGTTAAATATTGGCGTTTCACCAACATAAAGACGCATTAATAACGGATTATCATCCAACGTTGTATTGATTAATAATAAGCCAGCTAACGCTGATAAAATCAAACCTGCAGTGCGGTATAACTTACCCAGCTGCCCTGCACTTTGCGCGCGATATAAATAAACGCAGCCTAAAGCAAGCAAGTTACAGCTGAGCAAAACTTGCTCATAAAAACTTAAAGAAAACAACTGAGGGTAGTGCCCTACCAGTTGATAACTGGTTTCGGTTGTCACAAATAACGCTAAACAATGCAGTGCTGCCCCCTCTAACCATATTTTTAGTTTTGAAGTATTAAAACATTTAGCCGCTGCAAAAAATAACCCAATACACAGCGGGTAAACAACTAAGCTCCAATGCAAACCAAAGATAGTTAGAGAATCATAACTAGGCGTCCACGGCGATAAGGTAAGGCGTAAAAGTAATGCCGCCACAAGGGCTTTTATTGGCCAGTGTGGCATAGCCACACTGTATTTTTTTATTAATAAGCTCAGCAGTAATACTTGAACAGCCAGTGCAATGGTAAGGCCGCTATCGCTCAGTAGCATAGTAATTGCTAAAGTGATATTGGCGTTTGCTCCCACCCAATAACTAAAACGCTGCCATAAGGTTGTATTATTTTGCGTAAATTTAATTAACACCGCACTCATTAAACATAACAATACCGCCCAAAGTGGATAAGCGGTTGCTAAAGCCGTATTTGGGATCATCGCATACAAAGTGCCAACTAATGCAAACACACTTAATGAAGCAAGCAAATGAAAAGCTAATCGTTTTGAGTATTTATTACCAAAATAGAGTCCATAGCCACTTAACCCCAGAGCAAGTAATAAGCCTAGCCCATATTCGTTTTTAAAAATAAATAACGCATCATCAAAGGCATAAGTTTGTTTAGCACTGATCACTAGTAACAGCGCAATCACTAAAGAAACCCCTTGCCATGCATCCCAACGGCTATTTTTTAACACTAAAAAGAGTAACAAAGCGATGCTTAACAACGCCACGATTTGCCATTGTAAATTAAACAAACTCAATAGCATGGCAATCATTAAAGGCGCCATAAAGGCCAGTAATAATCCGTGATCTGGAAATAAGTTAACTAATCGTTTGAAGCTGTGCGGGCGCACTTCAAGGGTATTAAAGCCCAAACCTAAACGTGCAATAGCGATTAAGCCTAAAATACTTAGTAACGCATAAGCGCCTATTAACCACACTGTGTCGTAGTTAAATAGAGTGAGTCCAACCAAGTACCAGCCTATATGCCCTACCCATAGTAAATACCACAACCACACTCGCTGTACTTTATGTGCCACAACCGCTGCGGCAACACTCACAAGTGCAACATAAATAAGTAAAGAAAATAACTGACCACTGCCCGTATTTACCCAAATAGGAACACTGTATGCGCCTATAATGCCAATTACAGCAAGTAAAGGACCTAACTTAATCGCCATTGCACTGGCGCAAAGAGCAATCACTGCTAAGCCAATAAATGCCCACTCAGCACTTAGCATGGTAAAGCTGTTATAGGCCAAAAACATTAAGGCAAAGCAAGTCATAAAGCCGCCACTGGCAAGGGCTGCAGGAATGTAATTATTAAAGCCTTCAAAAACAATACGTTTATAATGTAAATAATACGCTGCTGCGATTAAGCCAATGCCAAATAATCCACCGGCACTGAGCCTCATTGCAGGTGAAAGTAGCCCCGCCTCTAAACTGTATTTGGCTAAAAACACGCCACCTAAAGCCAAAGCAATAGCACCAATCCAGGTCATCCAGTTTTGTTCAAAGCCTGCACGTAATTGTTTAAAAAGCAGTTCAATACTCGATGGCTTTTTAATTGCTACTTTAGGTAGTGGCGTATGTTTAATGCTCGCAGGTTTATAATCAGAATCAGGAATGTCTGCGCGGTTTAAAGATTTTGCGTTATCTGGTTGTGTGTTTACAGGGGATTCGCTAGGGACTGTATTTGGGTTTAACTCATACTGTGATAGCTTGAATTTTAATACTGCAATCTCTTGTTTTAAGCCGTTTAATTGCACTAAGGCAACTAAACCACATACGCCTCCTGCAACAATCGCAATAGATATAATGATTGCTAATCCGATTAACTCATCCATACAGTCCCTTTTTTATTTTACAAAACAAGTACCCAAAAAAATTTCAAACAAAGCTTATACCATAAAATTACGATGGTTAAGCAACCTCAAGGCGATCACGGCCTGCTTTTTTAGCGCGGTATAATGCTTGATCAGCACGTTTCATTACATTATCAAAGGTCTGGTCGCTTGTACGATGTGCAATACCGATACTGACCGTTAAAGAACGCTGATTTTGTACTGTAATAGTACGAGCCGTCTCTAGAATAGTCTGCGAAAAGTTAAGTACTTCATCAAGCTCATAACTAGGCAGGTAAGCGGCAAACTCCTCACCACCTATACGAGCAAAAATATTTTCATCTTTAAAAAGACGGTTCACTTTATCAGCAAACTGTTTAAGCACCTTATCGCCCACATCGTGGCCATAATCGTCATTAATACGTTTAAAGTGGTCGAGATCTATAATTAAAACAGTGTAAGGATTATTAACAACCCCCTTCACATGCTGATAAAAGCAGCGACGGTTATACACTTTGGTTAAATCATCCATAATAAACTCTTGCGCTAACCGGTTGTGCATTCGCTGCATAAAGTGCATGGTTTTAAATAAACCATAAGCGGTAATTAGCATACCTAATGTGCGACATAAGTCTTCTACGTAATTGCTTATCCAAAAAGGCTGACGTATTACTTCATCAAGCACATCGGCAGTAGAGCCTACAATCCATAGCATTAAACCGATACTGACATATAAATACGCTTTTTTAGCTAACCGTGAACATTGCACTACAAAAAAAATAGCAAAAATCACCACTAAATTAATAAAGTCAGTGGTAAAGCCATAGAGGTTTTGGGTTATGTCTAATCGGGGAAAGTACATCAACGAAAAAATTGAGAAAGCGATAATAAACGCCAGCGTCATCAAAATTAACAGCTTATTTAATCTGGTAATTTTAACAAAATGGCTTAACTTTAAACTCACTTTTTCCGGGTTCATCATAGGCGATATTTACATTATTTTTATAATTACTATTAAAAACTATACCACAAATTATAAAACGGATTGATTTATATTAGTGTGCTAACAACCCAGCCAATAGCAACTAAAATAGTTAACCCAATCATGGTTTTAGTTTTATGTTTACTGATAAGTCGCTCAGCTTGATTGCCTGCATAATATACCACTAACGCTAATCCAAAATAGCGTATAGAGCGCGCAATCGCAGATGCCACTAAAAACAGTGCCAGCGAATACTTAGTTGCACCAGCGGCCAACATCGCAATTTGAAACGGAATAGGCACAATACCTAAGCTTAATACAAACCAAAAACCTTGTGCCTGCATTTTTTGCTTAACGTTTTCAAACTGTTCAGGACTAGAAAAGGTATTAATGATCCAATCGCCCACTACATCAAATAAATAATAACCCAACGCATAACCAAACAACGCCCCAATAACACAGCCGATTGTGGCCATAAGGGCAATTTGCCACAGTTTTTCACGCCTTGCCTGCATTAATGGCACCAGTACTGCTTCAAGTGGAATGGGCACTATGGTGGATTCTAAAAATGAGGCAAACGTAATACCGCTGAGCATATTTTTAGACTCAATAAACTGACGTGTTTTTTGCTTGAGCTTTTTTTGTATAGCCATTAAACATCCTTTTAACTACTGAGATTAATATTTTTAGCGGGTACTGGCATCATCGCACAGTTAGGTTAATCTAACCTGAAAATATAACGCCTTATTATTTATAGATTTAACATTGGCAAAATAGTAATACTTCCCAGAGTACTTTATTATTGCTCAATGCCATTATACTTTTCTGACAATTATTAATTATGCAAACTGCGCGTTTTATTCCTTTTAGAAAGCAAGATATCATAGGCATGTGCAGCCAAGAGCTTGCCGATAGTGCACAACAAACCTCTTTCAAACAGTTTTGCGACGTGCTCGCCAGCCTGATTCATTATAATTACCACTCAACCCTTGAGTCACTAAAAAACAATTACGCACCGTTTGATCCTAATAGCGACACTCGCTCGTTAGCTCCTGTCTCGAAGGAGCAAAAAGCCCAGTGCCAACGCGATTTTGCTAAAGATTTTGCCAACGTATTAAATGCGGCTAATTTTGAAGTGATCACCAATGAAGACCTACAAGATGCACTCAACGAAGAATCGCTTTTTAAGGTACGCCTAGAGGTAGAGTTTGACGACTTTGAAGAAGTGGTCTTTTATCGCAGAGGCGAATCGCAACTCACCGAAACCATAACCAGCTTTTGGGGCTTACGTAAAAAGCCACTGCATTTTACCAACTACGACCGCGTAGCGGTATTTATTCGCTTTAAAGATAAAGCCTATTTTGAATCAAAAAATAAACTACCTATGGGGTTTGAGCCAAGTTCTACCATAGTAAAACTATTTCAAAATGTGCCAAAAGCTGACTTAGAAATGCTGTTTCCGAATAGCGAAGTGCGGATGCGCCCGATTGATAAAATTATTATTGGCTCATCTGCACTTATTGGCGGTGCGGTGGTGTTAGTTACCAAACTGGGCGCTTCATTACTTTTATTGTTTGCTTTGTTTGCATTTTGGGGAGGGTTTAGAGATGAAGCCGTTACCATGACTCAGCAGCACTTTATTACATTAGCGATTGGTATTGGGGTATTTGGTAGTTTTGTTTTTAAAGAGTGGAGTAAATTTAAAAACCGCAAAATTAAATTTATGAAAGCGTTGAGCGATAATCTCTACTTTAAAAACC
This sequence comes from Pseudoalteromonas sp. 23_GOM-1509m, assembly GCF_000518425.1. Lineage (NCBI taxonomy): Bacteria > Pseudomonadati > Pseudomonadota > Gammaproteobacteria > Alteromonadales > Pseudoalteromonadaceae > Pseudoalteromonas > Pseudoalteromonas sp. 23_GOM-1509m. The sequence continues at coordinate 355,697 of NZ_JADO01000008.1, read as the reverse complement.
TAGATAACAACGCCGGTGTATTCCACACTCTGATAGACGCTGCCGAAGAAGAAGACATTAAAGAAGCTCTGCTTGCGTATACGTTTTTACTAAAATCTAAAAATGGCTTAAGCGCACACGCGCTTGATGAGCAAATAGAGACGTGGTTTAAAACTAAGTATCAATGCGAGCTAGATTTTGAAATTAGTGATGCGCTTGAAAAACTTGAACGTATGCATTTAGTAACCTGCACAAACACCCTATATAACGCGATAAATCTAGAGCACGCAAAAGCCATATTAGATGAACGCTGGGATAACCTGTTTCAATATAATTAAACTGCACGCTTTACTTAATAAAAACGAAAAAGCAGCTGACACTTAAGCTGCTTTTTACGTTATTACCTAATTAGTAATTAGCTAGGGTCTGTTGATCTTTCAAGGTTGAATTTGCAGCAGTTTGTTTGGTATTTAGGCAAGGCGGAGCCTATGTGGTGTGGTTATTCCCCATAAATAGGCGATAACGTAGCATCAATGCCAAACAGGCGCTGCCCTAAGGGTTCTGCCTAGGGGCGATTTACTCTTTGTTGCTCGGTTTTTACTTAGCCCACTAGGTTACAAACCTCGCGCCGCGATTAAACAGCCCCTAGTTTGAACAAATTTTAATCCGCAAAGATCAACAGACCCTAAGCTGTTTGCGGCTTTTTAAATTTTGTATGCACTAACTTATAAAGTGCTGGCAAAATTAATAGCGTTAGTAAGGTAGATGACATAATACCGCCTACAACCACGGTTGCTAATGGCCTTTGCACCTCAGAGCCGGTACCGGTATTGAGCGCCATAGGTATAAAGCCTAAACTTGCCACAAGCGCGGTCATCAGCACGGGGCGTAATCGCTGTAATGCGCCGCTGTGTATTGCATGGTATAAACTTAACCCTTCGTTTCGTAACTGCTTAATAAACGACAACATCACTACACCGTTTAATACCGCAACACCACTTAGGGCAATAAACCCCACACCCGCTGAAATAGAAAGCGGCATATCTCGTAGCAATAACGCCAATACCCCACCGGTCAGTGCCAGAGGTACACCGCTGAATATAATGAGTGAATCACGCAGCGAGCCAAAAGCACTATAAAGTAAGCCAAAAATAAGCAATAAAGTCACAGGCACAACCAACGACAAACGTTTACTCGCCGATTGTAATTGCTCAAACGTACCGCCGTATTCAAGCCAGTAACCGCTAGGTAGGTTAAGTTGTGCGTTCATTTTCGCTTGGGCATCACTGACAAAGCTTGCTAAATCGCGCCCCGCTACATTGGCCGTTACTACCACATTACGCTTACCACTTTCGCGGTTTATTTGATTCGGCCCTTTTTCAATGCTGATTGTAGCCACTTCTCCAAGCGGTACAAATGCAAGCTCAGGGTTACTACTTTTAGGTAATGCAATAGGTAAACGCGCAAGCGCAGAGACATCATCAGACCAACGCTTATCTAAGCGTACTAATAACGAAAAGCGCTTATCGCCCTCATAAATGAGCCCTGTTTGCACTCCACCAACGGCAGCGGCAAGCGTTTGTTGAATGTCGTTTACAGTTAATCCTAATAGCGCCATGTGGTCTCGCATTGGAGTAACAGAAAGTGTAGGCAGCCCCTGTATTTGCTCTAAACGAACATCGGTAGCACCGGTAATATTTCGCATTAAACCAGTGGCTTTTTCGCCAAACTGCTTAAGTATGGCTAAATCGTCACCGTAAATACGCAGCGCTACATCGGCACGCACACCAGCAATTAACTCATTAAAGCGCATTTCTATAGGCTGGGTAAATTCATAGTTATTACCCGGTACCTCATTCACGCGATGACGAATTTGCTGCACTAACGCGTCTTTACTCAGTGATGGGTTTGGCCATTGCTCGGACGGCTTTAACATTAAAAAGGTGTCGGCAACATTTGGCGGCATAGGATCGCTGGCTACATCCGCAGTACCAATCTTCGAAAATACGTTCGCAATTTCGGGTTGTGCTAATAAAGCCTGCTCCAACTGCTTTTGCATTTGCACCGATTGTTCAATACCGGTGCCAGTAATACGCAGCGCATGCATTGCAATATCACCTTCATCTAGCTGGGGTAAAAATTCGGCGCCCATATTTTTAACTTTAAAGCCAAGTACTAGTACTAAAACCGTGGCAATGCTCACCATCACCCACGGTAATTTAAGCGATAAGTTAAGCAGTGGCTTGTAGATTTTTTTAACACCACGCATTACTGCATTTTCGCTTTCATCTACTTTACCACGCACAAATACGGCAATTGCCGCCGGCACAAAGGTAACAGCAAAAATAAGTGCACCTATTAACGCAGCAATAACAGTAAACGCCATAGGCTGAAACATTTTGCCCTCAACACCACTGAGCGCAAATAGCGGTAAATACACCAACATAATAATTAAAATACCAAATACGGCGGGGCTAAACACTTCTTTGGTGGCTGAAGTGACAACCTTTAAACGCTCACTGAGTGTAAGTAAGCGCCCATGTTTATGTTGAGCCATCCCTAATTGACGAAGGCAGTTTTCAACCACAATCACCGCGCCATCTACAATTAATCCAAAATCGATTGCGCCTAAGCTCATTAAGTTACCCGAGACTCGATTGCCCACCATACCAGTAATAGCAAATAGCATACTCAGCGGAATAACCATGGCGGTAATAAGCGCACCAGTGATGTTCCCGAGCAATAACAGTAAAATGACGATAACTAATACCGCCCCTTCAAACAGATTTTTTTGAACTGTGGCAATGGTTTTATCAACCAGGTTGGTACGGTCATAGACAGGCTCAACGATAACCCCTGCAGGTAAGCTTTTTTGTACCTCTATCAACTTATCAGCCATGGCTTTGGCGACCACACGGCTGTTTTCACCTATTAGCATCATTGCCGTGCCTAGTACGGTTTCTTCGCCATTATAGGTAGCCGCGCCGGTTCTGAGTTCTTTTCCTAAATACACATTTGCCACATCTTTAATTCGCACAGGAGCATCATCACGCTTAGCGATAACGGTGTTTGCTATATCGGCTAAGGTTTTTAATTGCCCAGGCGAGCGCACTAAATATTGGCCGTCAAAGCGCTCTATATAACCAGCGCCACGGTTGCTGTTATTAAGCTCAAGCGCACTAATAACATCCTTGATTGTCAGCTTATAAGCAATAAGCTTTTCTGGCATAGGCGCAACCTGGTATTGGCGCTCAAAGCCACCTTGGCTGTTTATTTCGGTTACGCCTTTTACTTTTAAAAGCTGCGGACGAATAACCCAGTCTTGCAAAGTACGTAAGTCTTCGGCGTTATACGCCGTACCATCACTTTTTAACGCATCGGGTTTTGCATGCACGCTATAGGTAAATATTTCACCTAAACCACTGGCAATAGGTCCAAGGTTTGGCTCAATATTATTAGGTAAATCGGCGCGAATACTTTGAATACGTTCACCAATTTGCTGACGCGCCCAATAAATATCGGTGCCTTCATCAAAAATAACAGTTACTTGAGAAAGCCCATAGCGAGAAAGCGAACGGGTGTAATCAAGCTTAGGAATACCCGCCATCGCCGTTTCGACTAAGTAAGTGATACGCTGTTCGACTTCAAGCGGTGTAAAACCAGGCGCTTTAGTATTAATTTGCACTTGCACGTTGGTAATATCGGGGACAGCATCTACCGCTAAGTTTTGGATGTTATACACACCAAACCCAGCAAATAAAAATGTTAGCGCAAGCACCATCATGCGGCGTTTAACCGCAAAAGAAACAATCCAGTTAATCATGGTACCTCCTAGTGAGCGTGACTTGCGCCGCTTTTTAAAATATCGGCTTTGATCACATAGCTATTGGCAGTGACGTACTCGCTACCTGGGCTTAAACCTGCGATGACTTCAACCCACTCGCTATTTTTTGCGCCTAAAGTAACTGGGCGTACTTCAAACACATTATTTTTACGCACAAATACACTCGCCATGCCGTTAAACTCTTGAATAGCCTCAGGCTTTACACGCACGTTAGCATTAACCTTATCGATACTGACATCAGTATTAACATGCATGCCCGGACGCCAATGACCATCAGGGTTATTAAGCGCTATACGGGCACGTGCAATGTGCCCGCCGGTCATCATAGGCGCTATAAAAAACACCTTACCTTGGGCGGTTAAATGATGATGTAAATCGTACACCGTGGCGCTTTGACCAATGGCTAGGTTTTCGATGTTTTCAGGAAAGGCTGAGAGCTCAACCCATACTTTATCAAGGTTCACGACTTGCATAAGCGCGCGAGTACTTGCCAGTTCGCCACGCTTTAAATATTGCTCGGTTACCACACCGCTAATGGGGCTTTTAATACTGTAGTTTTGTAATGTTTCACGGTTGGTGACACTGGCCAGTACCTCACCTTTTTGAACCGTTTGACCAATGCTGACAAAAATATCGCTGATCAATCCGGTATATGGCGCCATCACTTCTACTGTGCCGTGCTGTGTCGGTGCAATAACACCAAACAGCGTGTCATAAATATCAACTTCGCCACTTTGTGCTATCTGCGTTTTAATACCCGCACCTTTAATGGCTCGCTCACTAAGCATAGTGCGGCCTTCGTGTTGGGTGTACTCAAAACTAACGTGTTCACCTTTATAATTGGCAGTAATGAAAAGCGCAAACGAATGTGGCTCATTTATGGGTTGCGTGCTAACAAGGTACTCATTCTCACGCGTAAATTGTATTTTTTGCGGCGCTTCTACTAATCGTTTTAAGTTCATTTCGATGCTTAAATCGTTTATATCTATCGGCTGATTTTGCTCATAACCATATACGCGCAGCTCAACTTTACCTGCCAATTCTCGCAGCTTTAACTCAAGAGTGAGCTTTGCGTTGGTTAATAAAAAGCCGCCATGGGCACCTTGTTTTTGGGATTGCTGCATTTGCCCATGCTCTGCTGAGGCAAATACATGTGTACTTATAACGCTCGTTGTAAACGAAAGAAATATTAATAGTGCGATAAACGTGTTGTTCATGATTGAAAAGTCTCAGTTAAAGATTGGCCAGTTAAACGCTCAAGAGTAAGGTGCGTTTGATATAACGCTGCATAGGTATTGATAAGCGCGCGTTTAGAATCAAAAAGGGCTTGTTGGGCATCAAGCAATTGCAACACCGAAATTTGTCCGCGTTGATAGCTTTTTAAACTTTGCTCAATGAGTGTTTGGGCTTGTGGAATAACCTGCCCTGATAACAACTGCGCCTGTAACGTTTTGCCTTGGTAATAGGCGTACAAGGTACGAACTTGTTGGCGTAACTGAACCCGTAATTGCCCTTGCTGCTCACGTAACAATGCCAACTGACTGTTAGCCGCTTCAAAATTACCGCTATTTGGGTTACTCAATTGCAATGGCATAGAAAACGAAAACAGCAACGAACTGGTATCGCTTTGCTGATTGTAGCGCAGGCCCGCACCTACATTAATGTCGCTTTGCCCGTTAGCTTTTTGCAGCGTTAAGTTGGCCGCTTGCTGTAAGTATTGTTGCTGCAACATGGCAAACTCAGGCGCTTGGTTAACTGCATTGAGTAACGCTTGCTCAGATTTAAGCGGTATTAAGGTAGCCATATTCCCTGCGAAATTCGTGTAGTCATGTTGCTCATTCCACAGCTGATTGAGCGATAAACGCGCTCGCTCAAATTCGCTATTTAGCTTAGCTGTCTCAAGCTCAACTTGGCTTAGTGCATAACGCATACGGGTTACATCGGCTTGCGATACAGCGCCGGCGTTAGCCCGTTGCTTTATTGCTTTGAGAGCTTGGCTCACCACGTGTTGTCGCTCACTGTTAAGCGTAAGTAAGGTTTGAAATTTAAGCGCCTCGTAATATCGCTCACCAGTGGTTGCTAATAAAGCTAACCGAGTATTTTGATATTGTATTGCTTGGGCTTTAATGTTCGCCGTTGCGTAATTTATACGGCTTTGGCGTTTATCTCCAAGCTCTATAAGCTGGCTAAATGCCAAGGTTATTTCAGCCCCTTGCACACCACGCGCATCGTTAGTTCCTAATAGGTTTTCGGCTTCTACATTTATTACAGGGTTAGGCGAAAGCGCCGCTTGAGATTTAAGCGCGCTGAGTATTTTTTGATGATAAGGATAGCGCTTTAATAGCGGATTTTGTTGCTCGGTATTTATCAACGCTTGTTTTAGGGTTAACGTTTTAACATTTGCAAACGCACTAAAAGCAGGTAGCGCGCACAGCATCACCACCAGCATAATTGGTTTTTTATTCATATAGCTTGTCCATTTTTTAATAAACAGAGTTCACTTGCAAACCATTCACAACCTACGCTAAAAATAGCGACAGTGTAAAATAGTTAGCAATTTAAACATGCCTATAACAGCCCATAGAACGCTTACGCGCAGGCAGCTAAAAGCACAATAATTAATTGAAATTAAATTAAAAACTAGCTAAATGAATTCGGTGGGGGTACATCAGGTGGATAATTTAAACCATGGTAATACACAAGTACTGAGGGTTTACTTTGTTGAGGAATAATAGCGTGACTAAGTGTGCTGTAATAGCCACAGTGACAATGTTGGTGTGCATGAATCTCAACCGGTGGCTGATTATCGCTTTGTCCTTGATCATTATCAGCGGTTATAGTGTTTTGTGATGATGCGTTACTTACATGCTCAACGTCTTCTTGTAAATGGTATGCAGCGCCATCACAACTTATAAAGCTGTGCACAAGCACGAGTAACATGACCATTAACAAACGATTTGAGCGCATAATTTAGCTATCTTCTCAGCCTAAAATTGACTTAAATAAACCTAACCAATTGAAGCCACATAGTATATTAGCGGCAAACGACAATAAAGGGCTTTTTATCAATTAATGGCGCCAATTGCGTTTACTGAGGTTAACTATAAAACAAAAAACCACCGGCTTTAATAGCCGGTGGTTTTTTTAAAATTAACGCTTAAGCAACCGCGTGTTCTAAAATTTCACGGCTTTCTTTTAGCGTAATCGCTTGGTTTTCACCAAGGGCAACCATGCCATGTGCTTCTAGTTTGCCAATAATGTTATCAATGGCAGCCGCTTTATCATCACCATGTTCAGTTAGCTGTGTTGCAACCTCAAGGCTGTGGTAAAATGATTCAATCGCTTGAATTGTTTGCTCTGCTAAATCGTCTGTTTGCTCAAGGCCAAATACGTTTTTACCCATTTGCTCTAGTTTCGCTTTTTTAACTGCAAATTGATTGCGCAATAAAGAAGGCTGAACAATAGCAAGCGAACGCGCATGGTCAACACCATAGGCGGCAGTAAGCTCATGACCAATCATGTGGGTTGCCCAATCTTGCGATACGCCTGAACCAATTAAGCCATTAAGTGCTTGGTTAGCTGCCCACATAAGGTTTGCACGCCATGCATCGTCTTGGTTTTCAAAGTTATCGCCCAGTGTTTTGAGCGTTTTTAACAGTGCCTCTGCGTATCCTTCTTGTACCAATGCGCCTTCAGGGAACGTAAGGTATTGCTCACAAGTATGCACCCACGCATCAACTAAGCCATTTACAAGCTGGCGCTGTGGTAATGTTTTCATTACATCAGGATCCATAATCGCAAATTTAGGCAGTACTTCTGGTGAAGCAAACGGCAATTTTTGCTTAGTCGCTTCTTTGCTTACCACTGAGTTTTGGTTAGATTCAGAACCTGTAGCTGGTAGCGTTAATACGGCACCAATTGGTAATGCGCTGGTAATTGTATGCTTACCAGTAGGAATGTCCCAACCTTCGCCGTCGTATACTGCAGAAGCCGCAATGTATTTAACGCCGTCTATTACAGAGCCGCCGCCGACACCTAATACAAAGTCGATATCTTGTTCTTTACAAATTTTAACCGCTTGGTCAAGTACTTCAATTGTTGGGTTAGCACCCACACCCGAGAATTCGACCCAATTAAAACCTTCAAGTGCAGCAGCAACTTGGTCATACACGCCGTTCTTTTTAATTGAGCCGCCGCCATAAACAACCAATACTTTTTGATCTTTTGCGATCAAGTCGCTAAGCGCGGCAATTTGCTGTTGGCCAAATTGGATGAGAGTGGGATTTACGTAGCTAAATTTCATTATTTTGCTCCTAGGTGACGGTTAATTTCATAATGCTTTACTTAGTCGCATATCAAGTAAAGCTTTGATGGATGCATATTAGTAGCAAAGTTAATATATAAAAAGCCCAATAACTGCCTAAAGCTTGCCTAAAACTACCAGCACTGTTATTTTACGCAAAATATTTTAATTACAGATACTTTTATGCCCATCATAGCCAAAATGTTGCAACAATACGCCGAGCACAATAATTTACTAAGCTTTGAGGGCACCATGGAAACAATTATTCCTGGGGTGTATTTTCATCGCGCTACCAAAAGTTCACCGCGCCAGCCGCTTATTTATAATTCAGGCATAATCGTGGTTGGCCAAGGCCATAAAATAATTCATTTCCCAGAACATCAAATAAAATACGGCGAAGGTGATTACTTGGTACTAGGTGTACCGGTCCCATTAGAGTGTGAAGCGTTTACCGATAATGACTTACCGGTTATGGGCATAGCTATAGATATAAACCCTGTCATGTTGCACAAACTGGTTAATCAGATGATGCAGCACCAGCCTTTATCTGTCTCCATCGCGCACATTGGCGCAGTACAATCAGCAAAGCTAGATTGCGCAATGGAGCAGGTGACATGTAGGTTACTAACGGTTTTAAATAATCCACTTGAGGCTGAGGTATTCGGCGAAGATATAGTAAAAGAGCTAGTGTATCGTGTCCTTTGCGGCCCCCAAGGGAATACTTTAATAGGCCTAGCTATGCATGATGGCCATTATGCGCGTATAGCTCGCACACTAGCAACGATGCATCAGGACTATGCAAACCCTATTACTGTTGAAGGTTTAGCAGAAGAGGTAAATATGAGCGTATCCTCTTTTCATCGCGCATTTAGACAGGTAACGTTTGAATCTCCCTTACAATACTTAAAAAAAGTACGTTTAGCTAAAGCAAAAGAGTTAATTACCACAGCGGGCAGCAAAGCAAATGAAGCTGCTTTTAAGGTAGGTTACACCAGTGCATCACAGTTTAGCCGTGAGTTTAAACGCCACTTTAATAAAACTCCGAGTGAAATACAGTTATAAAAATAAGATTTACCCATTCATGCGCTATATCAAACTTTATTATTAACTTTTACTAGCAAAGATAACACGCTTTGTTAATATAGGGTAACTGCCATTTTTATAACCCTACTATGCTCAATAACACCGTAACAATAAGGAAGCACTTACATACAACCACCTCCTTATGTATTAAATTTTGCGGTGCTTTATTTGTCATTTTTATTTTTCTTATCTGCAATACAGCTATTGCAAAAGATAGCTGCAATTTAAAATCTATCGCAAACAGTGTATCCATTCCCTTATCGCAAGGTATTGCTGCAGACATAAAACTAGAAAAAGGCATTAACCAATTTGAGTTGGTATGTACGCTAAACCAAAGCGGTGTTTTTACGTTTACTCGCCCTGCACTTGAAAGTTTTTCGTGGCAACAAAATAACCAATTAAAAGCCCCTTTAAAAACAAATCAAATGGCTATTTTAATGGAACAAGGCAGCTTTAATGCAAAGCTAACTTTAACCACTACTGCCAGCTATAACCCCCGGTTTACTTGGCTAGACTCACAGCAATTTATTGAAAAGGTGCAATTGTACAATTTAATATTTGGGGTGTTTTATGGATTATGCGCAACGCTTATTTTTTATGCTTTAATAATAGGTTATGGCATTAAAGACGCTATTTTTAAACTGTATGGCATCTATCTTTTTTGTATCGCTAGCTTTATTTTTTTACAAGAAGGCCAGCCCTATTTATTTACCAATGGCTACTTTTCTGCATATATCAGCCACCTTTATACATTAAGCATTGGTTTAACTATAGTCAGTGCTACTTGGTTTATGAGCGCACTATTAGAGCTACCTGAGTATTGGCGCAAATTAAGTTATGCATTAAAAATTACCGCGTTATGTGTACTGACTTTGTGCTTACAAAAAATAGCTTTAGATTTACCCGCTATTACTAATATCACCACAATCGTTACTGGCTATTTGTCACTACTGATTGTGATGACCATTTTTATACTCTCAGCTGTGCAAGCTAAACAAGGCGTTAACGAAGCCAGCTTGGTATTTATTGCCTTAAGCTGTGTATTTATCAGCATGATATTTAGAGTGTTACTAACCGAATACAGTCCTTTTATACAGCGTTATGGGTTTGTGATTGCTTTTACGATTGAATCTCTGCTTCTTGCTATTGCAGTTGGTAGGCGAATTCAACGACTCAGTTATGCTAAAAAACAGGCTGAACAGCACGCTAATTACGATCATCTTTGTCATATTTATAACCGCCGAGGCTGGAGTTTAAAAGCCAATGAGTTATTAAAAAAACACGCTCAACGTGGTGGCGTGTTGTGTTTTTTATATATCGATTTAGACCGATTTAAAGCAATAAATGATACCTACGGCCATGATGTTGGCGATAAAGTACTCTGTACGGTGGCAGAGTCAATTAGTCAGCATATGCGCAGTGAAGACGCAGTTGGCCGCTTAGGCGGAGATGAGTTTGTGGCTATGGCATTATTTACCAGCAAAGATAAAATTAACCAGCGAGTTGCGACCCTTGAACAAAAATTAAATGCGCTTAGCTTAGAACACCAAGGCAACACCATCGCTATTTACGCAAGCGTAGGGCAAATAAACTATAGCGAAGCGCCTAAAAATTTAGATGAGGTTTTAAAAGCCGGTGATGAAGCAATGTATCAAAAAAAGTCATTACGAAAAGCGCGGGCTAAGCAAACCTACACTAGAGAAAACGCCTAAAGTAATCGTTTAGGCGCATAATCATTACTCGTCTTTTTTGAATAATACTTCTGGGTTTACCATAGTTTTCATTTCTAAAACGTTACCATTTGGATCTTCAATAAAAAACGTTTCTTGCTCAAATTCATCACCTACAAAACGGCGGTAAGGCTTATCTAAATATTCGAGACCAGCAGCCGCAATCCGAGTTTTTAACGCCTGAAATTCATCTTCAGATAAGTGAATACCAAAATGCGGTACAGCTACTGCGCCCATATCAACATCATGACGCACTGTTGGTAAGCGCTCTGTGCTTTGATGAAGCGTTAACTCGTTACCCCAAAAATCAATGTCTACCCATCGCCCAGCTTCACTATTACCCGTTTTACAACCAAGCACGTCACAATAAAACGCTTTCGCTTTTTCAAGATCACCAGCTGGAATAGCCAAATGCAAACAGTTAGACATAAATTACCTTAGGTTATAACTTTTAATATATGAAATATGCTGCATTATACATAATTTGTAATTTATAGAACATTAACGGCATTATTTTTAGTCATTCATTGCGTACATTTAATTTAAAGCCACGGTTATTTGCTCTTTTGGGAGCCATATATCGCTTTTAGTCTTAAATTGTCGATTTTAACTATTAAAGCTAAAACTGAACCTTTATGATGTGCGCCTTATGACTAAATTCATACTTTTAAAATTCATCACCTTTTTTATCGGCTGCTTGTCGTGCTTTATAATGCATACCACATTGGCATTACCTATTGTTGTGTCTGCTGCTTTAACAGGCCTCATCGGCTCATTTATTCCGTTTCCTGCACGTTATCAAAACCACCCTTATGCCTCCATTTATGCAGGTAGTTTTGCCGGTATGTGTTCCACCAACTTAATTAGCAACTATTGGGAAATCGCTATTATTTCTGCCATTGGCGCTGTTTTATATACACTAACACTTAATGTATTTGCAGGATTTGGCGGACGATTAGGCAGTATTGCATTTGCCAGTGTAGCCCTGTTTGTTTTAGCTAAAGGATTGCTGATATGACTATTACATACCCAGTATTAGCCTTGGCTGGTGCTTTTTTTACCTTTTATTTAGCAAAGCATAACCGCTTTGATGCTATAAGAGCCTCAGCTGCACTCTCAATTATTGCCTATTTGATTTTTGCACAGCTGAGCCTCAACGCAGAACTCTATAGTATCGTCTTTTTTGGCGGCACCTTTATTGGCATGAGCGCCCCTCACCGCTTTGGTGTTTATACGCTTGCCAGTTCAGCAATTATATTTTCACTGTTTTTTGCCTATTTGGTCCCCATTCTTGATGGCTTTGGTGGCGCTTTGGGAATTAGTGCATTTTTATCCGTGTGTATTTGCCACCTTTTTATTTTGCTGGGTGCGCCTCGCAGTAAAAAAACTAAAATTTAAGACTTACTTGAATAAAAGTTCAATTAAATCTTACACCTATTAAATCGTACAAAAATAACGCTCCTTTTTTTGATCAATACAGAGTTTGGCTACGTAGAGTTCACAAAGCTGTAACACTGTAACATTCAATTAAAGGAAAAATTATGAATAAAGTATTTAAGCTCGGTGCTATCATACTTCCCTTGTTACTCATTCAAGGTTGTAGTAGCGACGATGATAACAACGCCCCTGTCACTGTAGATCCACAACCAGCCGTTTCTGTTTTTGATGCCGCACAGGACTCTGGAGAATTCACTACCCTTGTTGCAGCTTTAGAAGCAACAGGTCTAGATGAAACACTAGACGATTTAACTAACAGCTATACCGTTTTTGCTCCTACTGATGATGCATTTGCGTTATTAGGTGAAGAAACTATCAATAATTTATTAGCTGATCCTGATACTTTAAGCTCAATTTTAACTTACCATGTGATCTCTGGCAGAGTAGATGCGCAAGCAGCAATTGGTTTGGCTGGGTCAACCGTTGAAACGGTAAACGGACAAAGTATTGCACTGTCTTTAAATGGTGAAAGCTTATTAGTTAATACCAGCACGGTAACAATGACCGACATTAAAACCGACAACGGTATTATTCATGTTATTGACGCAGTACTCACACCCAAAACAGTGTCAGAAACACCGCCAACCAACAATATTGTTGAAACAGCTCAACAAGCAGGCGACTTTAGTACTTTGCTTGCCGCACTTGACGCTGCAGGCTTAACATCGGCACTGGCGGATACGTCGAAAGAGTTCACCGTTTTTGCGCCTACCGACGCTGCATTTGAAGCAATTGGTAGTGGTTTTTTAAATACACTGCTGGCAAACCCTACCGTTTTAGCGGATGTTTTAAAGCAGCATGTGCTTGTTGGGTCAGTTGATTCAGTCACTGCAATGTCTTTAAACGGCCAATCAGCTGAAACGCTATTAGGCAATACACTTCCAATTGCGATAAACGCAGATACAAATATGTTGTCGTTTGGCGGTGCAAACATCATTGTTAAAGATATTATGACTTCTAACGGTGTTATCCATGTAATCGATTCGGTTATTATTTCTGATGTAACCTTACCGCAAAGCGCAGGAACAATTGCTGATATAGCCAGTGCAAATGGTAATTTTACTACACTTCTTGCTGCGCTAACGGCAACAGGCTTAGATACGTTAGTTGCTGATCCAGATAACACTTTTAGTGTATTTGCTCCTACGGATGATGCATTTGCAGCGCTCGGTCAGGATACAATTAATGCGCTGTTAGCTGATACAGATACACTTCGTGATATCTTGCTTTACCATGTATTCCCTGACGCCACTGTTTTATCTGATGACGCTGTAGCCATTGCTAATAGCAATAGTAACAAAGTAGAAATGGCCAATGGCGACATGGCTGCTATTTCTTATGTAAATAGCTCGCTATTTATCAATGATTCGGCAATCACAGAGGCAAATGTAACCGCTAGCAACGGCGTTATTCATGTATTAAATAAAGTGATTATGCCACCGGCTGAAGTCGGCACACCGACTAAAACTATTGCAACAGTTGCCACAGAAACGCCTGCATTATCTACATTAGTAACTGCACTGCAAGCAGCAGGGTTAGTTGATACGTTTAACGATACCACTCAATCATTTACTGTATTTGCACCAACAAATGCGGCATTTAGTAAAATCCCTTCCGCTGATTTAGATGCCTTATTGGCTGACACCGCTGCACTAACAGGTGTTTTGACTCAACATGTATTAGGCGCTCAAGTTGGAAGTACCGATGCATTTGCAGCCAATGGTAAAATGGTCACTACACTTGCTGATAATATGCTAAGCGTAAACGTGGTAGATTTTACCAGCACCGAAAATACAGCAACAGACAGCGTAGCTTATGATGCAACAAATAATCGTTTAGTAACGGGTATGGCCGATGCAATGCCTGGTAAAACAGTGTATGTATTTGATAACGACTTAGGTGAGGCAATGAGCGTATGTGAAGCAGCTTGTGCAACAACGTGGCCACCCGTGTTAGGCACTGCGGCGTCTATCGAAAATATTCCGGGTTTATCATTGATTGCTCGCTCAGATGACAGCATGCAAGTCGCTTACCTTGGCCGCCCTTTATATACCTTCTCAGGTGATACGGCAGCTGGTCAGAATAATGGTCAAGCTGTGAACGATATTTGGTGGCAAGTAAGCTTACCGGCTACATCACTACAAGTAGCTGGCAGCAATGTAACAACCACTGATATTTACACTAGTAATGGCGTTGTACACTTAATTGATACAGTGATCACAACGGCCAAATAACTAAATTTTACTGTGAGATAAGCCAGGAGTGATGCTATTTGCTCCTGGCTTTTTTTATATAAAAATGGGCTTACTTATTACTACTTTGAGAGCTTGTTGGGTAGCCAAACAACACGTTTAACTTGGCTTTTAACCCTTTAGCTTGGTAAGTACTTTTAAATAAATACTGCCACTGATGAAAGGTGATTTTGATCGGGTTATTACTGTTTAATTGACCAATAATGCCGTATTTACAGGGCTTGTTTTCATCCTCTTCTACATAAGTGCCAAATAATTTATCCCAAATAATTAAAACGCCAGCGAAGTTTTTATCTAAGTAGCCATTATTTATAGCGTGGTGCACCCGATGATGCGATGGGGTATTAAATAATGCTTCAAACCAACCGAGCTTTTTTACCACTTGCGTGTGTACAAAAAATTGATAAGCCAAATTAAGTGCCACCACCGCAAAAACAATCACAGGCTCAAAGCCTATTAATATCATCGGCAACCAAAATAGCCACATTCCCGCCAGCGGATACATTAAACTTTGCCTAAATGCCGTGGTAAAGTTCATTTTAGTAGAACTATGATGCACTACATGAGCGGCCCATAACCAATGAATATGATGTGATGCACGATGAAACCAATAGTATAAAAAGTCTTGCAGTAAAAAAGCGCCTAATACGGTAAATAGCGTCAATTCAATATCAAATAGCCGAAACTGATACAACCAATAAAAAAACGGCATTAATAATAATAACGTAATGGCATCAGCGCCTTGATGTAATAAAGCAAGTAACGCGTTGGCTAAGCTGTCTTTTATATCGTAGTAACGTCTAAATTTTATAAACTCAACCCCTACAAACAGCAAAAAAATAGGGCTCAGTGCCAATAAAATAATTTCAATGCTCATGACGTTTCTCCTGAAAATAGCTGGCTATTTTTTTAAGTGCTTGGCTAACATCTTTTTTTATAAAAAAAGCCAGTATAAAGTCGGGTAACCACAAAGGCGCAATACAACGAATATGGTAGCTGATCTCGGTGAGTGATGGCTGAGTATTATTGGCTTTTAAGTAAATATCACCACGGTGCTGTGCAACGGGTTTATCCCCTAAAATGCGGTAACAAATGTGGCTATTATCGGCCGTTATTATTTGCTCTTTAAATGTTGTACCTTGCATTTTTATTTGTCTAATGGTGCCTTTTCCACCACTTATTTCACCCCTGTCTTGCGGTGTTAACACTTCAAACTGCGCATTAAAAAAGCGCCCCAAATCAGCATGCGCTAATAATAAGGTGCGTAATTGTTCAGGCGTTGCTGCCACACTATGTTTAACGTTTATCTCAATCATTGTGTGCCCCCTATTATTTTTATAGATCTCTAGCATATAAAAATATTGCATGGCAAACTTGCGATTAGATGACTATTTTTTAGCTTTAGGCGACAAATGAAAACCTTAGCCGATCATTACTTTTCTAGCTGTTTGGATTATCTTCAAAGCACAGGATTAGATAGCAAAGAGATACTAACTGCCATTGAATTTGATGAATATACAAATAAGCAAACACAACAATTAGCGCCTCGTATTAGCTTAAAAAGCTATAATGCGCTGCTTAGTTATGCACAGCAAACGCTAAATGACTCCTTATTCGGGTTTGAATTAGGAAAACAAATACGTACCGCTGATTTTGGTGTACTTGGGTATTTAATTGAATCGAGTACTAATCTAGCCAGTGCCATTACTGCATTACTGAGCTACGACAGTTTAGTGGCTAACATAGGGCGTGCTGAGTTTGAACAGCAACAAACACTTTGCAAGGTAACCTGGTTAGCAGACCCACAGTGCAGTCCACAAGCCGTATTACGAAATATGACCGCGTGGGTAAGTGTTATACGCCAACTGCTTAATCCTCAGCTTTCGCCTAGTTGCGTTTATTTTACAGCACATTTTTCAGACAGTGAGTTACAACAATTAGCGCAATGGTTTAATTGCCCAGTAAAAGCTGGCGCTAACTTTAATCAAGTAGAGTTTCCAAGTAGTTACTTAACCCTTCCTTTTAAAACCGATAACTCCCAGATTAACGCTGTGCTAAAGCAAATGTCAGAGCAACAGCTATCCCAGTTTAAAAGTCAGCAATTATTAACAGAAAAAATTAATCATATTTTAATGGCTAAATATGATTTGCAGGACTGCTCACTGATCAGAACGGCTAGTGCTTTAAATATGACCCCGCGCACAGTGCAACGTCATCTAAAGCAAGAAAACACCAATTTTGCCGCTCTTCTTGAGCAAGAGCAAAAGCGCCGTTTGTTAACATATATTCCTCATTATTCGCTAAGCAGTATTGCAACTATGTTGGGGTTTAATGATCAAAGCTCTTTTAATCGCGCCTTTAAGCGCTGGTATCAATGCTCACCTCGTCAATTTATAAAAAACAATAATTAAACAATTTGATTACCTAAAACACACATTTAACGTGTACCTTTTTATTGATTTTATTTACACTAGCCTCATGTATTGCTTTAAAGACAATTATTTATGCGTTTGCGTATGATGTTAACTGTTTTTGTATTGGTTTTTTATAGTGCGGTCTGTCACGCAAACCCGGTTACCTTCATCGCTGAAGATTTGCCCCCTTATCATTTTAAAAACCCTCAAGGTGAAGCGCAGGGTGCCTTAGTAGATATCGCTAAAGCAGTATTAAAAGGCACGGCTTTAACAGCAACGTTTGAAATAATGCCGATGGCGCGTATGTTTCAACAACAACAAGCCAATCCTAATGCCATCATGCTGTCACTGTTAAAAACGCCAAACAGAAACAGCCAGTTTAAGTGGCTGGGAAAAGTGTATTTTGCAGATGCATACCTAGTAAGTTTACGCAGTCATAACGATGAAGTGATTCACTTAAACTTTGCCAAAGAATACAAAGTAGCCACTATTCGCGGTTATTCTGCACAAGCTTATTTAGAAGCTCAAGGCTTTACTGAAAGTGAGAATTTAGTCTTAGTCAGTTACTACCAGCAGCTATGGAGAATGCTGTATAAAAATCGTATCGATTTTGTGGTGACTAACACCCTCACCCTTGAAAACGAGTTAAAGCGAGCAGGGCTCGACCCAAACTTAATTACTAAGCGTATACATTTAGATGAGCTACCTTCTTCTCTTCACTTTGCAGCAAGTAAGCAGCTTAACCCGCAAACAGCGAAAATTATTACTGATAGATTAAACGCGATAAAAGAAAGCGGTGAATACCAACAAATTTTAAATAAATGGCAACTCCCTATTCCAACGCGCCTTTAGTATTGAGTAGGTAAAACGCCTTGCGTTAAGTAATTTTTCAATGAAGTAAATAAAGGTGAAGGTAAGTTATTAATATCGCACCAACGCCACTGTAAACATTTGTTAGGCTCTTTATTCACAGGCTCGCCACCTTCATACTTTGCCCGTACATATAAAGTAATATAGTGCTTGTTCTCGGCGCTAAATATATCGTTGGTAAAATCGAGTTTACGAATATTAGTAACAGTAAGCCCTGTCTCTTCTGCGACTTCGCGCACTGCACATTGCTCAATCGTTTCACCAAATTCTAAATGCCCCCCTGGGGTTGCCCAGGTATTTGCACCATGTGCGCCTATTCGCTCACCGAGTAAAATTTTATTATCATGCATTACTATCACTGCAACGCCTACTCTGACAACTTGACTCATTATTACCACATTAAATAGTTCATCATTTTTATATGTTACCTCATTTAAATCATCAAACTAGTCGTTAGTTCGTTATAAACCATAGCGTTAGCTAAAAACCACACAATCCGTTCGTTATTTAACCGACCATAGTCGAATATCACTCCTGATAAAAAGCGCTTAGTTTTAAATAAAGTTATATTAAATTTTGCTCAGGAGCCTTTATGTCAGGTGAATACAAACAACACTACAACGAGTTTAAACAAAACCCGGCAGCGTTTTGGTTATCGCAAAGTAAACGTCTCCCTTGGTACCAGGCTCCCGAAACAGCTTACACACAAGATGAAAACGGTTTATATCACTGGTATACCGACGGCCAACTTAATAGCTGCTTTTTAGCGGTAGATCAGCATGTTATTGCCGGCCATGGTGATGAAACAGCGTTAATTTATGACTCACCCGTAACCAATACCGCGCGCAGCTACAGCTACTTTGAACTACAACAAGAGGTCGCTAAATTCGCAGGAGTAATGCAGTCTTTAGGCGTAACAAAAGGCGACCGCGTGGTTATTTATATGCCCATGATCCCCGAGGCCGTAATTGGTATGTTAGCCTGCGCCCGCATCGGCGCTATTCATTCGGTCGTATTTGGCGGGTTTGCAGCACATGAATTAGCGGTACGTATTGATGACGCCAAGCCTAAGTTAGTACTCAGTGCTTCTTGCGGTGTGGAAGTGAATACCGTAATTGAATACAAAGAGTTACTTGATAACGCCCTCGAATCAGCCTCTTATAAAGTAGAACATTGTATTATTTATCAGCGTGAACAAGTAACTGCACCACTTATGCCTGAGCGTGATATTGACTGGGCTGTTGCAATGCAAACAGCTACTGGCGTTGATCCTGTTCCGGTAAATGGCGATCACCCGCTTTATATTTTATACACGTCAGGCACAACGGGTACTCCCAAGGGAGTTGTTCGTGAAAATGGCGGCCATGCCGTTGCCATGCATTACAGCATGGAAACCGTATACGGAATGAAACCCGGTGACGTGTTTTGGGCCGCTTCGGATATTGGTTGGGTTGTAGGCCATTCGTACATAGTGTATGCCCCGCTTGTGTACCGCTGCGCCACTATTTTATTTGAAGGTAAACCAGTTAGAACCCCAGATGCCAGTGCATTTTGGCGAGTGGTTGAACAGTATAAAGTAACGGCTTTATTTAGCGCACCGACAGCCTTTAGAGCGATAAAAAAAGAAGATCCCAATGCCGATGGGTTTAAACAATACGATACTTCAAGTCTGAAACGCTTGTTTTTAGCAGGCGAGCGCTTAGATCCCCCCACCTACGATTGGCTCAAAGAAAAAACAGGCCTACCTGTGCTTGATCATTGGTGGCAAACCGAAACTGGTTGGGCGATAGCCTGTAATCCTGTCGGCATTGAGCATCTACCTACAAAAGCAGGCAGTTCAACGGTTGCGACTCCTGGGTTTGACGTACGTATTTTAGATATGAATGGTGACGAATGCGCCCCCAATGAACAAGGTGCAGTCGTTATTAAACTGCCTTTACCGCCAGGATGTTTACCCACTATTTGGCAAAATACCGAACGCTTTAAAGCCGGTTATTTAAGTGAATATGAAGGCTATTATCTTTCTGGCGACGGCGGTTATATTGATGATGATGGCTACCTATTTATTATGGGCCGCACCGATGATGTGATTAATGTCGCGGGACATCGTTTATCAACCGGTGAAATGGAGGAAATTGTAGCCGCTCATCCCGCGGTTGCTGAGTGTGCCGTATTTGGTATTAATGATGCGCTCAAGGGTCAAAACCCCATGGCCATGGTAGTGTTAAAAAATGATTTTCATGGCTCGCATAAAGAAGTAGAGCAGCAATTGGTGCAAACCGTACGTAATCAAATCGGCGCTATTGCGTGTCTTAAAAATATTATGTGTGTAGAACGCTTACCAAAAACACGCTCAGGTAAAATTTTACGCAAAAACTTACGTCAACTTATTGATGGTGAAGAACTGCAAATTCCATCAACCATTGACGATCCGAGTATTTTTGAGGAGTTAACTCTGCAACTTGCTGAAAATAAAATATAAATATTATTTTTAAAACGTCTATTTAAGCGCGGCTTAAATAGACTTTTCTCGCCCCATCTGCTTAACTAGATTTCATTAAATAGATGAAACTCACGCAAATAAATCTCTTGGGAATATAAATGACTGAAATACGATCGCAGCTGCGAGAATTTTTACTGCAATGGTTTAGTCTTTATTTTCCTGGGAGTGCGCATTTATGGTACAACATATTAGTACTGTGCTGGGTTGGCTTATTTGCGCTCATATTGCACCTCATCTTAAGGTCAGTTTCAAAACGACTACTTAAAGGCCGCTTTAGTGATAAAGTTGTTCAAACCGATACCCACACGCCTGCCGACTTAGCGCTTAAATTAACACGTAATATTTCCTTTGTTTTACAAGGTGCTGTGGTTGTTATACAAGCAAGGCTTTGGGTTCCCGAAGGAACGGCTTTTTTACATATCATTGAGATGTTTACTGATCAGTGGATCATTTTATTTGCACTGCTCTCGCTGTTCTCTTTGCTTAATATTTTTCAAGCAATATCTGACAGGCAACCCATTGCAGCTCACTTTCCATTACGTGGTTTTTTACAAACAATTAAACTGATCGCCAGCGTATTAACCGGTATTTTAGCGATTTCATTATTAATGAATAAATCCCCGTTAATATTACTCAGTGGTTTAGGTGCGCTATCGGCTGTACTGCTACTGGTGTTTAAAGACGCTATTTTAGGGCTGGTGGCCGGTATTCAGCTCTCAGCAAACAATATGCTTGCGGTTGGTGATTGGTTAGAAATGCCCAAATACGGCGCTGATGGCGATGTGATTGATATAGCCTTGACCACAGTTAAAGTAAGAAATTGGGATAAAACCATTACCACTATTCCAACCTATGCGCTAATTTCTGACTCATTTAAAAACTGGCGCGGTATGTCAGAATCCGGTGGGCGGCGCATAAAACGGAGTATTCATATAGAAATGAGCAGTGTGCGCTTTTTAGATGAGCAAGAGATCACCGCGCTGAAAAAAGCAGATTTATTAAGTCACTACCTCGAAATTACCCTACCGGCTATTAACGAGCAAAATACCACGAAAAAAATAGATATGAGCTGTACGTTAAATGGTCGTCGGCTCACTAATGTTGGCACATTTCGTCATTATTTAGTCGCGTTATTAAAACATCACCCACATATTCATCAGGGAATGACACTGATGGTAAGGCAGCTAGAGCCAACTAAAAATGGCTTACCCATTGAGATTTATGCATTTACCAATACAACTAATTGGGGTGAGTATGAAAATATACAGTCAGATATATTTGACCATATATTAGCGATATTATCCGCCTTTTCGTTACGTGCCCATGAGGCACCAACAGGGAACGATATTCGTCAACTAATTAAATAATCACTAAATCCGTTTTAATTGCGCTATTAACCACTGGTGAATATCGCTGTTATTTGAACGTGGATGCCACGCTGCAATCACCTTAAATGGCGGTGGTAATAATTCAACTTCAAGCTGTTTCACTTTGGCGTTTGGCAGTAAACGCGATGGGTAAAAAGCAATTAAGTCAGTACTGCAAAGCAAATCGGGGACAAATGAAAAGCCAGGCACTGACATAACAATATTGCGCGCATAGCCCTTATCAGCAAACCATTGGTCGTGAGAGCCTCGTAAGTTAGCACGTGACGCTGAAACCACTAATTGAGGGTGTGCCGCCACTTCAGCAAGGCTCAACGTCGATGAAGAAAACACCGTGTTTTTCCCTGCAATACAAATATGCTGTTCTTCAAATAATGTGTCATAGATTAAGTTTGCAGGGATAAATTCAGGAAAACTAATTAATAAATCCAGCTCTCCTGCACTTATTAATTGATTAACATTATCAGAGGCAAAGTCACGAATAATCAGCTTTAATCCTGGCGCTTCGCGTCTTGTTATTTCTAATAATTGTGGCAAAAGAGCTGCTATAGCGTAATCAGTCGCACTTATTGTAAATACGCCCTTGTAGCTACTTGGGATAAATTGTTTAGGTATTAATAACGCTTCTACCTGAGTTAATATTTGATTAATGGGCTTCTCTAGTGCAATTGCTTTAGGTGTTGCAACCATTGTATTGCCTTGGCGAATAAAAAGCCGATCGTCAAATAAGTCACGCAATTTTCGCAGCTGCTCACTAATAGCCTGCTGGGTTAAGCCCATTTTGCGGGCCACATCCGACACATTTTTTAGTTTAAGTAATGCACTCAATATTCGTAATTGTTTTATATCAAGTCGAGATATACCATTCATAATTGTATCTTAAACAAAAAAGCATTGTTTCAAATTGTACCTTTTAATCCCTATGCTCACCAGCATTGTAATTGGCGCTAAACAGCATTATTAATTTAAAAGGTATTAAAATGAGTCAACCAAGTAAAAATATCGACAGTCTATTTTCATCAATCAATTTAGGCCCATACACACTTAAAAACCGTATTGTAATGCCGCCACTTACACGTTCACGTAGCACGGTTCCTGGCAATATCCCCAACGAGGTGATGGCCACATATTATGCACAGCGTGCTAGTGCTGGTTTTATAGTTACCGAAGGCACTCAAATTGAACCAAGAGGACAAGGGTATGCCTGGACACCAGGCATTCATTCTAATCAACAAATAGCTGGTTGGAAAAAAGTAACTGATGCAGTACATGCAGAAGGTGGAATTATTTTTGCCCAACTTTGGCACGTTGGCCGCGTTTCACACACCAGCTTACAGCCTAATGAAGCCAAACCTATTGCTCCCTCAGCTCTAACAGCTGATAGCGTTAAAGTCTTTATTGAAACAGGACCGGCTCAAGGCGCTTTAGCCAACCCAAGTGAACCACAAGCTTTAACAACCGATGAAGTAAAAGAGCTTGTTGGCATGTATGCACAAGCTGCCCGTAATGCGCTAGAAGCGGGGTTTGATGGCGTAGAACTGCATTGTGCTAATGGGTATTTAGTAAATCAGTTTATTTCTGAGCAAACCAATAAACGAGATGATGAATACGGCGGATCTCTTACTAATCGCCTGCGCTTTTTAAAAGAAATTGTCGCGGCAGTAAGTGACGTAGTAGGCCCTGAGCGCTTAGGGGTTAGATTTGCGCCCTTATTTAGCAGTACTGATGAAACCCGTGTTTATTTAGGGTTAGTAGAATCAGACCCACACCATACCTACATTGAAGCGATTAAAGTACTTGAACAAGCCGGTATTGCCTACCTTTCAATTGCAGAAGCTGATTGGGACAATGCCCCTGATTTACCAGAGCTATTTTATCAAGCAGCTAGAGCTGAATTTTCTGGGCGTATTATTTACGCTGGTAAGTACACCGTTGAAAAAGCGGTGGCGATGTTAGCTAAAGGCTACGGTGATTTATTTGCTTTTGGTCGCCCTTTTATTGCAAACCCTGATTTACCAGCGCGCATAAAAAATCAATGGCCATTAAATGAAGCCGATGCAGCCACTATGTATGGCGGCACTGAGCAAGGTTACAGTGACTACCCTTACTACAAAAACGATTAATTAATAGGCCATGGATGGCCTTATTCAATGTTTAAACGCTTTTTACATCGTCTCCCAGCTTGTTGAATTTAATCTGCTCACTATTTTTACATTTACTAAAATGTCATACATTTGGTTAAAAAATGTCGATAAAAAGCAGTAAAATTAGTTTTAAAGTATTGTTTTTAAATAATTAACAAGCATTAAAGTAGTAATATTTTTTATATATCAATACAATAAGCTTTTATTTTTTTAGGCATCGGTCTTTGGAGCATGGGTTGTTAAAATTAGCAGGAGTTAAATCAACTTCTTTGAGTCTTTTAGCCGTGTGTGGATTATTTTTGTTATTAACTCAATTTCAAACCCAATGGCAAAGTAAGCTCTCTCTTATTAATAATCTTGTTTATCCATTACTGATTATTACCGCTATATTTGCCACTCAGTTTAATCGAAGTCGAGTCGCTATTTTGTGCGCGTTTTGGTTACTTTATTTATGTTCACTTGAGTATGCTTTGCCCTGGTCAAGTTGGCTTAAAGCGCAATCTGATTGGGTTTTACTATGCGCTGCAAGTTTATTAATGTTGTTAGCCGTGATAAAAGATCGCGCACTTTTATCAATACACACTGCGACCCGAACCTTATTAATTATTCTATGTGGCGGCGCAGCATTTGCGTGGCTGGCACTGAGTTTGCACTTACAAGGGCTATCATTACAACCTTCTGTTTATACTCAACTGCTTCCTTATTTACCCATAGCTTTACCACTGTCGCTCATTGGCAGCTTACTCATTTGGCAAAGCGTAAGAACACATAACCTGACGCAAACGGCGTTACTCATCACTTTTATTGTGTGGTGCCTTAACCAACAACATGTTATTGATTTTCCTTGGTCTGTCATTGCTGTACTTATGGCTTCTTTGTATTTATTAGCGGTGAGTACCGACTCTTATTATTTAGCTTACAGAGACGATTTAACGAGCTTACCAACGCGCCGCGCACTTAATCAGCTTGCTCTATCATTAGGGCGAAAATACACTGTTGCTATGCTCGATATTGACCACTTTAAAAAATTCAACGACACCTATGGCCATGATATTGGCGACCAAGTACTTAAGCTAGTGGCAGCAAAAATGAGTGGCGTTAAAGGGGGTGGCAAGATTTACCGTTATGGCGGAGAGGAATTTACCGTTGTATTTCCAAGAAAAACAGCTGAGCAGTCAATTCCTGAACTAGAAACACTGCGTCAAAATATTGCAACTTACGACATGGTGATCAGAAACCCAAAACGCACAGATAAAAAATCCCGAAAAGGTAAACAGCCAAGCGACAATAAAACGGTGAACGTGACTGTTTCTATTGGCCTAGCACAAAGAACGGCAAAACAAAGCTTTGACGAGGCTTTAAAAAATGCTGATTTAGCGCTTTATAGAGCTAAAAAGAAAGGCAGAAACAACGTAAGCGAATAATGATTTTGTAACGTGGCACGCTAACGTTTAGTTATAGCGTGCCCAAAGGCAACTAATTTTATCTGCAAACTATTGCTTTTCAATCACCGCTTTTAAATTATTTAACGCGGAGACCGAAAAACCACGGTCGTAAAAGTAAATAATTTTACCACTCTCATCAAGCAGTATTACGCGGCTGTTGTTAGGGTTTTCGTTACCAGTAAATGCTTGAACTTTATCGCCATCTTTGTAAATTGTGATCACCCCACCCCACAACTCTTTTGGGATCCCTTTGCGCATACCGCTATCGATTAAGGTACTAAACATACGAGGAACCATCCCCTGAATAGTGGGCAACTCATAAGCGGTCACATTCACTGCGCTCATATCTAAACCAATAAGCCAACGATCAATATCAAACTGGCTATCTTGTTTATAACCAATTAACAGCAACGTATTGGGGTTGTTAAAGTCCTCAGGAATGGTGAATGACTTTTGCTCTAAGCTTTCTCCCGTCACAGTAGGAAATTGCTTACCAAGTAGTGCTTGGTTTGGGTATTGGGTTGAACACCCACTAACCACTAAAACCATCACCAGTGCCATTATTGCCTTTAACATACCTCTACTCCCTCTTTTAAATAAAAACTAAAGTGAACAAATTAATTTATTACTACGTACTAAGGTTACGATTTTAACTGTAGTTAAGATCTTACTTTCATCTAGTAAACGCCATAAATTAAAGAAAATACAATCATATGGGTTAATTTTTTCAACAATGTGCTCATTCGTTATACTTTAATATTATTACTATATTCATTTTAATTCTATACCATAGCGAAAGCGTATTTTGTTAACGTCTTACAAAGCGTTAAAGTGCCGCGCTAATTCACAGCTATAAAAGAGGGTACTATGTCGCTTGCTGTATTATTAATGTTGGCATTATTTGTCGGTTTGCTGTTCGCGATTTATCTTTTTTCGCAAAAAAGCAGCTCTTTATCTCGTACCGTTTTATTTGGCTTAGTGCTTGGTAGCACCTTTGGCTTAGCCCTACAGTTTTTATTTGCCCACTCTCCAGAGACGATTAAAGAAATACTCAGCTGGGTAAGCGTGGTGGGTAAAGGCTATGTCGGTTTATTAAAAATGATCATCATGCCATTGGTATTAATTTTTATGATTGCCGCAGTGGTAAAGCTCGAAAACCAAGGCTCTTTAGGTAAAATATCATTTATTAGTATTTCTGTTTTACTCTTTACCACAGCAATTGCCGCTTTGGTGGGTATTGCTGTCACCTATGGATTTGACCTCAGTATTGAAGGGCTTGTTTCGGGTACTCGAGAAGCCGCTAGAATGGACACTCTACAAAGCAAAGCTGCGAATGTGGCCGATTTAAGTGTGCCGCAAATGCTACTGAGCTTTATTCCTGAAAATCCCTTTGCTGATTTAAGTAATCAACGTTCAACCTCTATTATTGCTACCGTTATTTTTGGTGTCCTTGTTGGTATTGCTGCGCGCAAAGTGATGCTGGAAAAAACAGAACTTGCCAGCCCAATTCGTAACGGTGTAAATGCCCTACAAGCTACGGTAATGAGCCTAGTACGTATGGTGATTGCACTCACGCCTTATGGTGTTGCGGGATTAATGGCAAGCGTTGTGGCAAACTCTAGCAGTAACGATATTTTAAATTTACTCGCCTTTATTGTTGCCTCATATGTGGCTATTTTATTGATGTTTGTTGTGCATGGCTTATTGCTTAGCTTTGTAGGCGTTAATCCAAAGCATTATTTTGAAAAAATCTGGCCAGTACTGACCTTTGCATTTAGCTCGCGCAGTTCAGCGGCCTCCATTCCTATGAATGTCGATGTGCAAATTAACCAGTTAAAAGTACCACCAGCAATTGCTAACTTATCGGCTTCTTTTGGTGCCACTATTGGTCAAAACGGCTGTGCTGGTATTTATCCTGCTATGCTCGCAATGATGGTTGCGCCAAGTGTGGGGATAGACCCACTTACATTTGAGTTTATTTTACCGTTAATTGGTATTGTAGTTATTAGCTCGTTTGGTATTGCAGGTGTTGGTGGTGGTGCTACCTTCGCAGCGTTGGTTGTATTGCCTACCATGGGATTACCTATAGAGGTTGTGGCTTTACTTATTTCTATTGAACCCTTAATAGATATGGCACGCACTGCGCTCAACGTATCAGGCTCTATGACCTCAGGTGTGATCACCAGCAAATTAATGAAAAATCAATAACACAGATTTTAATCTAATAGCCCAGCCTACGCTGGGCTTTTTTACGTCTGCCACTTTCAATGCTCTTTAGTGATTTGTTTATTTAATCATTTAACTTTAATAAATCATTTTTATAGATTGTATCAATCGGTTTATTTCGCACACGGTTTTTAGCCCCTCTACTATACTATTCGCACTGCTTAGTCATTCAAGCTTGGTAAACAACAACTTGAATGGAGTAAAAGCTCACTAATTTTTAAATTATTAGATTCTATTTTTAATAATAGTAATACGCTTTGTATATAACGAAATTCGTTAACTTTAAGGAAGCTGACAATGAAAAACCGATCATTTACTAAAAAAGCACTTGTTGGATTTATAAGTATGGCACTTATGTCTGGCTCTGCTTTTAGCCAAGAAAAACCACAAATGTCTAAGCCACAAGGTGCTGTTGGCATGGGTGAGGCTAAAATGGGCGCAACCAGAACAAACCAATTTTGGTGGCCAGATCAACTAAACCTATCTCCTCTTCGTGATCATGATCTACGTTCAAACCCTTATGGTGCAGACTTTAATTATGCAGAGGCATTTAACAGCCTAGATTTAGACACAGTAAAAAGTGATATTGACGCCCTACTTACGCAATCTCAAGACTGGTGGCCAGCGGATTTTGGTAACTATGGCCCATTTTTTATTCGTATGACATGGCACAGCGCAGGCACCTACCGTACGCTTGATGGCCGTGGTGGCGCAGGCGGTGGTCAACAACGTTTTGAGCCGCTTAACAGCTGGCCAGATAACGTAAGCTTGGATAAAGCGCGCCGTTTACTTTGGCCAATTAAACAAAAATACGGAGAAGCACTTTCATGGTCAGACTTAATCGTATTAGCAGGTAACGTTGCTCTAGAAAACATGGGATTTGAAACCTATGGTTTTGCCGGCGGGCGAACTGACGACTGGGAACCAGACATGGTTTACTGGGGTCCAGAAGTAGAAATGCTTGCCAGCGACCGTGAAGATGCTAGCGGCAAATTAGAACGCCCATTAGGTGCAACGCACATGGGTTTAATTTACGTAAATCCTGAAGGCCCTAAAGGGGTTCCTGATCCAATTGGGTCAGCTAAGAACATTCGCGTTGCGTTTTCTCGCATGGCGATGAACGATGAAGAAACCCTGGCACTTATCGCCGGTGGTCACACCTTTGGTAAAATGCATGGTGCGCACAAACCTAAAGACTGTGTAGGTGCAGAGCCTGCTGCAGCCGGTATTGAAGAGCAAGGTTTAGGCTGGAAAAACAAATGTGGTAAAGGCCACTCTGAAGATACCGTATCTAGTGGTTTAGAAGGCGCATGGACACAAGCACCTACCCGCTGGTCATCACTGTACTTGAGCAACCTTCTTAACTTTGAGTGGAAACAAACTCGCAGCCCTGCAGGTGCCATTCAGTGGATCCCAACGGATGAATCGTTACACAACGCTGTACCTGACGCTCATATTAAAGGTAAGTTTAACGCACCAGTAATGACCACGGCCGACTTAGCGTTAAAATTTGATCCTGAATACCGCAAAATTGCAGAACGCTTTTTAAATGACCCTAAAGAGTATCAACTTGCATTCGCTAAAGCATGGTACAAATTGACTCACAGAGATATGGGACCACCACGTAACTTTTTAGGTAAAGAAGTACCAAAAGACGACTTAATTTGGCAAGACCCTATTTCAGCAGAAACTCAATCAAACATTGATGCTGGTGCAGTAAAAGAGCTTAAAGCCGCTATTTTAGACTCAAACCTAAGTGTACCGGAGTTAGTACGTGTAGCCTGGGCATCGGCTGCTAGCTACCGTGATTCAGATATGCGCGGCGGTGCCAACGGCGCACGTATTGCGCTTGCTCCACAAAAGGATTGGGCAGTAAATAATCCAGCAGAAACCGCAAAAGTACTTAACGTATTAAAAGCGATTCAAGCTGACTTTAACGACAGCTTATTTAGCAAAAGCCATGTATCGCTTGCTGATTTAATTGTGCTTGGTGGTAATGTAGCGATTGAAAAAGCAGCCAAAGATGCAGGTTACACAGTAGATGTACCGTTTAATGCTGGCCGTGGCGATGCTACGCAAGCGCAAACTGACGTTAATGCATTTAGTTTATTAGAGCTGCCTGCCGATGGCTTTAGAAACTACTTTGATGCAGAAAAAAGCTATAAGTCGCCAACTGAAATGCTAATAGATAAAGCCGATCAGCTTGACCTAACCGTGCCAGAAATGACTGTATTAATCGGTGGCTTACGTTCACTTGATGCAAACTACAAAGGCACTGATTACGGCGTATTTACTGACAAGCCAGGCACTCTAAATAACGACTTCTTTGTTAATTTATTAGATATGTCGACGGTTTGGAAAAAGTCATCAGATGCGGGGATTTATCAAGGCTTTGATCGTCAATCAGGTGAGCAAAAGTACACAGCCACTTCAGTTGATCTGATTTTTGGTTCAAATTCAGAATTGCGTGCAGTTGCCGAAGTATATGCCTTTGATACATCAAAGCAAAAGTTTGTAGAAGACTTTGTTGCGGCATGGACTAAAGTAATGAACTTAGACCGTTAATTACCATTAAGTAATACAACCATAGCGCTGCAATTAATTGCAGCGCTTTTTTATTATTAAGCTACTTTAAAGCAACCACTCGCTCGCGCAAATCATCAGCATTAACCTTCTGTGCAGCCACCATTTCACCAATAGTCACACTGACCAACGACCACTTTGGTCTAGGCAATCGCCACTTGGTTTTTCGACTAAACATACTGCCCCATAGTCCATCTAAATGAACAGGAATAACAGGCACCGGTGTGCGCTGAATTATTTTTTCAATGCCACGACGAAATACATCAACCTCGCCATCTCCACTGAGCTTGCCTTCAGGAAAAATTCCCACCAGCTCTCCACGCTCTAGTGCCTGAGCTATGTTGTCAAAGGCTTTATTAAACGCCTTAGGATTTGCTTTTTCACTATCAATTGGAATGGCTTTGGCCATTTTAAACAACCAATTAAGTGCTGGTGAATAATAAATAGGGGCAAACACGACAAACCGAATTGGCCTAGGTGACGCGGCTAAAATAAACATCCAATCAACAAAGCTAACATGGTTACTCACCACCACGGCAGGCCCATCATCGGGCATATTAAGCGTTCCCTTAGTGCGTACTCGATACATGCAAATCGCTAAAATATAAATAATAAAACGTAAGAAAAACTCAGGCACTTTGCTATATATGTACAGCGATATCAGTAAATTAAGCCCTGCTAATAACAACAGTAATTGTGAAATCTCCCAGTGTAAAAGCGTTAGGGTAACAATACTTAAAACAGCGCTGCCCACCATAAATAAGGCGTTTAGTACATTATTGGCAGCAATCACTCGTGAACGGCTATCTGGGTGAGTACGCTGCTGAATAAGTGCATACAGTGGCACCGTATAAAAACCCGCAGCTATACCAATACCAGCCATCCAAATAAAGTGCCAGAGCATATCGCCGGTATTAATCACTTGTTCAAGGGTAAGCAGCGATTCATTAGTTTGGCGATAAAACTCAATGCTTGGCTCTTGGCTTAATAAATATAAAAACAAGCTAATTAAAAGCGCCCCAAAAGGCACAATGCCTAACTCAATACGTGAGCGCGATAGCTTCTCACAAAGTAAAGACCCCAATGCAATACTCAACGAAAACACCACTAAAGCTGAGGTAACCACCAGCTCATCGCCTCCCATTACATGTTTTACATAGTTAGGGAGCGCGGTTAATATCACTGCACCAATCAGCCAAAACCAGCTGATCCCCAATACTGATTTACCCACTGACTCGGTTTGTGCGTTAAGCACATTAAATACACTTTTGGTCGAGGAAATAGGATTAAGCGATACCTTTAAATTAGCATCATTCGCAGCACTTTTTGGTATAAAACGACTACTCAAATAACCAATAACCGCCAGGCTCACTATTGCAATACTGATATAAACAGGGCCTGCAGCTTGGGTTATATAATAAGTGCCAAATACGGTGCCCAATAAAATAGCCACAAAGGTGCCAGATTCAACTAACCCATTAGCTTTGGTTAATTCATGAGGAGCCACATGCTGCGGTAAAATAGAGTATTTAAGTGGCCCAAAAAAAGTGCTTTGTAAACCCATTAAAAACACAGTACCCAACATTAACCAAACCTGCTCGGTTAAAATAGATACCACGCCCACCAGCATTATTGGAATTTCGCAAAACTTTACGATGCTGATCAACTTTGATTTTTCCAACTTTTCTGCAATTTGACCAGCCATGCCCGAAAATAAAAAGAACGGCAAAATAAATAATCCCGCAGCCACGTTAGAATAAAAAGCACCATCGGCCACCGTAGCAGCCTGAAAAATTAAAATAAGGAGGATTGATTGCTTGTAAACATTGTCATTTAAAGCGGAGAAAAACTGTGTCACAAACAGAGGTAAAAACCGTTTACTGCTCAGTAAAGCTCCTTGATATTGTTGTTTATTTTCCTTCATTACGGTCTCTTCAAATTAGCTACAGCGTTTAGATTACCACTGTGTAAAAGAAATACGAACCCACTTTTTTAAGTACGTGCTCAAAAATATACCTAATCGCTAACACGCAATAAAAATGATTAACAAATGAACAATGCAACTAAATCTTGCGTATAAGTTGTTTATGAGTTGTAAATAAAACATCTATGTTCTAAAACTAAAAGGTGACTAAAAAAGGAGCATCTTTATGCCAACTACAAACACAATAGACAAAGACACCAAATTCGCACGTTGTTTAGAGTGCAACAAAGTAAATACATTTGCCGCTTTTCATTGGCTTTCGTTAGCGTTTAAGGATATGGCGCGCGCGCCCATGCTGAGCTTAATTTACGGTTTAATCTTCACACTTATTCCCGTAGCGATTGTTTACTCTGTTGTACTTACCGACAGCCACCTTGCCATACTGCCAGCCACGGTTGCATTTGCCTTAATAGGTCCTGTGTTTGCGGTTGGTTTGTACGATGTGGCTTGGGAGCTTGAAAAAGGCCATAAACCTACTTTAAGCCATTCATTAAAATCGATGTTTCGTAACCCTGTAGGTGAGTGGGGTTTTGCCGTATTACTTATGGTAATTATGATTATTTGGATGCGCTTAGCCGCAATTGTTCATGCATTGTACCCAAGCCATGCAAACCCAACATTTGAAGAGCTTTCGGCGTTTTTAACCATAGGCAGTATTATTGGCGGTATTTTACTGGTTAGCGTGTTTTCAATTTCGGCATTTACCCCGCAAATTATGATGGAAAGACGCGTTGATATAATGACTGCCGTGGTTTCTTCAATCCATGCAGTTAAAGAAAACTTTGCAGCCATGCTGGTATGGTCTATTTGTATATTTGTACTTGTCGCACTGGGCTTTGCTGCGGGTGCCGCTGGATTCATTATTATTATGCCACTACTTAGTTACGCTAGTTGGCACGGTTACATTGCGGTTATTAAAACTAAAAAAGAACGTGGTTACGAATAACATTCACCCATAGTCATTTTTTATCACTTAATAAAACGCTTTAGGGTGTTTTATTAAGTGATGCCTGTTTCCCTCCTGTGAATTAAATCTGCAAAAACCTTGATCTCAATAAGGTGCAAAGCTTAAAAAGCGCGCTAATATAATGTGATATACCACACGCTTTATAAAGGAATAAACATGAGTCAAAACGTTGCAGACTTAATGACACCTAACCCATTCTCAGTGAATATAAAAAGTACTTTGCACGACGCACATAATTTAATGAAAGAAAAAAATGTTCGTCACATTCCCGTTATCGACGAAGATGGCGCATTTGTTGGCATGCTTACGCAAAAAATTATGGTCGCCAAAGTAATGGGGATCATGGCTACTTTTGGCGCAAATGCACTACAACGCAAAGAAAAACTCACAAAAGTAGAAGATATTATGGTGAGTGACTTTATTAGTGTCACTCCAGCCCAGCCATTATCAGATGTGGTTAAGTTTTTTGTAGAGAATCGCCATGGCTGTATGCCTGTGGTTAGCGAGCAAGGTCAGCTGGTAGGTATTTTAACCTCTTCTGATTTTGTGCGCTTAGCTGCGGCGCTATTATCTTAATTAATAGCATAATAAAAAACCTGCGTTTTGAATTTACTCAAAGCGCAGCTATTTTTATAAACAAATACCTACCCAGAAGCCTCTTCGTATATAGCTAAGTCACTAACAGCCTGTTATGGTAAACAGCTCTTTTCAGCAGTTATTACTAAAAGGTAATTTGTCATATGGCTAATCAATTAAATGTATTGGGAACTCGCCTACAGCTATGTTGTGGCAATGGCGGCTATACTCGCGAAGGGTTTTGCTATGTGCCAGATTCAGACTTTGGTAATCACAGTGTGTGCGCCATTATGACCGACGAATTTTTGCAATTTTCTAAGGCGCAAGGTAACGATTTAATTAGCCCTAATCCTTTGTATGATTTTGCGGGCTTAAAAGCTGGCGATAAATGGTGCTTATGTGCGATTCGTTGGTATCATGCCATTGCTGCAAATGTTGCTCCTCCTGTTGTACTTGAAGCAACAAACCAAAAAGCGCTAGATATTATTCCCCTTGAAGTATTAAAAGCACATCAATATACCGGGTAATGATTTGAGCGCTCAGCTTCTAATATTTAAGTATTATAACCACCCTTTATGTTTAAAAAATAAATAAGGGGCAAAGCCCGACAGCAACATAATGCCAATTGCAAAAGGATAACCCCATTCCCATTGTAGCTCAGGCATTATATTAAAATTCATACCATACACACTAGCCACTACTGTAGGCGGTAAGAAAACCACTGAGGCAATAGAAAAGGTTTTAATAATTTGATTTTGTTCAATATTAATAAAGCCTTGTGTTGAATCCATCAAAAAGTTCACCTTGTCGAACAAAAAGGTACAGTGCGACATTAAAGTTTCTATATCGAGTACAATTTCTCGAAGAGATTCGCGCTCGTCATTTTGCGCGCCTATACGGCGTATTAAAAACGAAATATTGCGTCGCGTATCCATTAAACATAAACGCACTTTACCATTAGCATCTTCTAAGCGAGCTATGCGACCAACCGCCTCTTCTAAGTCTGAGTTATCTTCTTCAAGTACATAAGCACTGAGCTTCTCTAATTGATGATGCATGTCTTCGAGCATATCCGCGTGGTTTTCAACTTTTTGATCAAATAAAGTGATTAATAATTGTTTTGCTGTATCGCATGCCACCTGACCTTTGCGCGCTCTTAAGCGCAGTAGTCTAAAATCAGCCAATTCCTCATCACGAATAGTAAGTAAGCAATTGTTTTGCAACAAACAAGCTACCGTTACAGTATTAAATCGCCCTTCATTAGGTGACATAAACAATGCATGCACATGTAAACCTTCATTATCGATAAAGCACCTAGACGACGTTTCAATCTCTTCTACATCTACCGAATCTGGAAAAGTTATATTGAGCGTTTTTGCAAGCGCATTTTGCTCCTGCGGTGTTGGATTAATAGTATCAATCCAATGTGCATTCTTTATGGATACTTCAACAGGGGTATCAGGTAAAGGCTCTAACTCTTTGATCACTCCTTGCTCGATGGAAAAAAATCTCAACATACACTTCTCCTTTAATGAATCTTTAAGTTGAGTATATGTAACAGGACATTAATCAACAATGATAATACCTTCATTATAACCACTATAAAGGGCACGCTATTCGCTAACACTTTAAAGTACTGCTGTTTTGCAGAATTTACAAAAAAGTGCATATTTTTCATATGCACTTAATCTTACTGCTTTATCAAGTACTATAAATAAAAATTAAACTGCTATTTTTCAGTTAGTTAAAACTATATCACTATCGGCATGACGATTGCTTCTATAAATACAAGAGGTGTTCGTTATCGCAATTTAAATACTCACTAGAGTAAAGCGAGCACTATTTTTGAAATAGTAGGAGGAATCATGAGTAACAGTAATAATGCAAATAAAGTCGCTGAATTTACCGCTCCCGGTGTAAAAAACGAATCAGCAAATAAAGCAATATCTGTACTAGAAAATCGCATGGTAGCGCTAATTGATTTACAGCTAACTTTAAAACATATTCATTGGAATGTAGTAGGTCCAAACTTTATTGGCGTACATGAAATGCTAGACCCACAAGTAGAAACCGTCCGTGAAATGACCGACACCATAGCAGAACGTATTGCCACTTTAGGCGGCGTCCCAGTTGGCACACCAAAATCGATTGTTGAGCGTCGTACATGGGAAGAT
Organism: Pseudoalteromonas sp. 23_GOM-1509m; assembly: GCF_000518425.1. Classification (NCBI taxonomy): domain Bacteria; kingdom Pseudomonadati; phylum Pseudomonadota; class Gammaproteobacteria; order Alteromonadales; family Pseudoalteromonadaceae; genus Pseudoalteromonas; species Pseudoalteromonas sp. 23_GOM-1509m. The sequence goes on along the minus strand of NZ_JADO01000008.1, from coordinate 319,738 downwards.
TATGCCATAGGTAAAGGCTTAGTAACTGAACACTTAGCCGCATTAGATAAAGTATATAACGGCGTTAACGGTGATCACCGTAAAGCCATAGAATCACTTGCTGAGCTTGATCCGGTATCTGAAGATATGATCATTGCGCAACTTGCAGAGCTTGAGCAATATCAGTGGTTTGTTCGCGCCCACATAGAATCATCTACTGGTCAATTGAATAGCTAATTTTTAAAGCTGTCATTTGACTTACAAAGCCCAGTAACTTGCTGGGCTTTTTTGTTTTTAAACTATATTCCTCTTATTAATACACTAGAAATCCCCCGATTTAGCGCATATAACACGTTTAGTTACTATACTTATTATTAAAGAGAACTTACTATCGACTCCTAATTATTAGCAGGGAATTTGAAGTGTTGTCGCGTCTATATAGCTTTATGCCAGGTTTACACACCTTATTTAATTATCAACGTCAATGGTTTTCTGATGATGTGAGGGCGGCATTATCAGTTGCAGCTGTTGCTTTACCTGTTGCTATAGCTTATGCGCAACTTACAGGCGTTAATGCTGCAGTTGGCCTGTATTCTTGCGTATTACCTATGATGCTTTATGCACTTTTTGGTACCTCTAAACAGCTTATTATTGGCCCTGATGCCGCAACATGTGCGGTTATTGCTGCAGTTGTTACTCCACTTGCTGCAGGCGATAGCTTTAAACATTGGCAATTAGTGATCACCATGACCGCAATGACCGGTTTTTGGTGCTTTATTGCCAGCCGCTTTAAGCTAGGTGTATTAGCCGACTTTTTATCTAAACCAATTTTAATGGGGTTACTAAACGGTGTGGCTATTACCATTATTGTTGGTCAGTTTTCTAAAGTATTTGGCTTTACCTTTGATGAACGCTACTTGCTTGAGCGTTTAGGTGGCGTCCCTACGTATTTATCGCAAACTCATATTCCCACCTTATTAATGGCTTTATTTACCCTCGGCGTTTACTTTGTGTTAAAGCGCTTAAAACCTACATGGCCAGCCTCTATGTTTGCCATTGCACTAGGTGCGGTATTCGTTTGGTTGTTTAATTTAGAGCAATTTGAAATAAAAACCATAGGCACAGTAACCGGTGGTTTGCCTGTGTTTAACACTCCAGTATTTGACGTGGGTATTATTCGAGAACTTGTTGTACCTGCACTCAACTTAGCCATAGTTAGCTTTGTCAGCATGATGCTAACAGCGCGAAGCTTTGCAGCAAAGAATGGCTACGACATCGATGCCGATAAAGAATTTAGAGCCTTGGGCATCGCTAATTTAGCGTCAGCATTATCACAAGGCTTTGCCGTTAGTGGTGCCGACTCACGCACAGCCGTAAACGACGACTCTGGCGGAAAAACCCAATTAGTTTCGATTATAGCTGCCGCTATTATTGGCGTTATCGCTCTTTTTCTAACGGCGCCGCTTGAGTTTATTCCCAGTGCTGCACTCGGGATTGTATTAATAATTGCCTCTGTTCACCTGCTTGATTTAAAGGCAGTCTGGCAATTAAAATTTAAAGATAAGCAGGCATTTTACTTAGCCTCAGCCACACTTTTTGCTGTGCTGTTTATTGGGGTTATACCAGGAATTACCCTTGCTGTATTACTAGGGTTATTTCAATTTATTCGAACTGTTATGCGCCCATCAGACACCATTTTAGGTGTGGATATAAAAGGCGTAGTAAGAAGCTTAGACGAAACAGATAAAGCCAAAGCAGTACAAGGGGTTTTTATATATCGTTTTAATTCTCCTTTAACCTATTTTAATGCCAGTTATTTTAAACGCCGCTTGTTAGAGCAATATGCAAGACAAAAAGACGACACACAATGTGTCATTATTGATGCTGTGCCCTGCTTCACTCATCTTGATTTAAGCGTTATGGCCATGCTCGCAGACCTAGATGTGATATTTAAAAAACGAGGTATTCGATTAGAGCTAGCGGGAAGAAAACGCCAGCTACTTTCTTGGTTTAAAACCGCTGGTATCGCCTCAGGTAAAGACGGTATTTATATTCATTCAGACTTATACATTGCCTTACAAAAAAACAGCGTCAGTCAGCATGTCGACGAGGTTACGATGTTTCAATCGCAAAACTCCGAAGAGATAAATGCAGGTAATAATTAGGGTTATTATTTTTCCTCAACTACACTAGGGTCTGTTGACCTTTGTGGATTAAAATTTGTTCAAACTAGGGGCGGTTTAATCGCGGCGCGAGGTTTGTAACCTAGTGGGCTAAGTAAAAACCGAGTAACAAAGAGTAAATCGTCCCTAGGCAGAACCCTTCGGGCAGCGCCTGTTTGGCATTGATGCTACGTTATCGCCTATTTATGGGGAATAACCACACCACATAGGCTCTGTCTTGCCTAAATACCAAACAGACTGCTGCAAATTTAACCTTGAAAGGTCAACAGACCCTAGATGAGTCATTTATTGTGAATGACTCTTTATAAAAACAATAGAGTGTTCAAGCATTTTAATGAATCAACACTTAATAATAAGCGTAGCCTTATTAACTTTTCTTGCTACTTACTAAACCTTAAAAATACAAACAATAGCCAGATGCAAATATCATACAGCGCAGTAAATACATAGTTTAGTCGCTAATGCGGTCGCTTTTAGTTTTAGCTAATTAGCCATAAGTTGTTTATGGCTATGGTTTATCAATTGCCGCACACTAAACCAATGAAAGACAAAGGAGCTACCATGAAATATACATTAATAATTTTATGCTTAATTGCACTTGCAGGTTGCGATAAAGGCGTTGATTCTCCAAGGGGGTTTAGCTTACCAGAGGGAAATGCTGAAAAAGGTAAAGCCGTTTTTATAAAGTATGAGTGTTTGGCATGCCATACACTTGCAGGCGTAGAAGATGACAGTATAAAAAAACATGACGATATTTCTATCAGACTAGGCGGTAATAAAACCAAAATAGTCACTTATGCTGAGTTAGTTACATCGGTTATTAACCCTTCTCACCGCTTTTCAAGGCCTTACAGAGCTGATGCTAGAACCCCCGATGGAGCATCTAAAATGACGGTATTTAACGACACCATGACCGTTTCTGAACTCACTGATTTAGTGACCTTTTTACAACCAAATTATAAGCTTATTCCTTATCACAGAACGAAGTACTCTGATTACAAATAAATACTTATAAGTAAACATCAAAAAAAAAGCCGTTATTAAACAACGGCTTTTTATTATAGATTATGGATTATGGATAACCCTATTCAGCATTAACCATGTCTTCAAACTTCATACCGGTTAATTTAGTTAGTACTTTAATTACATAAACAAAAATACCAATGAGCATGAGCATAGACGGAATAGCAATTACCGGATAACTCAATAGCGTCATTTCACCAAGCTGTTCGTTAAATTCAACGGAGCCTGCAGGGCTGGTAACAATCCATTTAGCAAGGATGTAATTCATCGTAGATGAAAACACAAAGGTCAGCGCTAAGAGGTAATTAGCATTGGTGATTTTTTGTTTAAAGCTTTGTGTATTGCCTCGTGCATCTAAGGCATCATAAATAGTATCTAGCTTAAATAAAAGTGAGTTTAATAAAAGTTTGGCTAGCAGGGGTTTACCAAAAAAGCCCGACATCAGCACGGTAAAACCAATGATTGCCGGAATAGCTGCTTCTTTAATAGCTAACCACTCAACGTTTAGCTCAAACAAGGCAATACCACCGGTAAGCAAAGTACTTAAAAAGCCTAAAAGCGAGATGAAGTTTAATGAGCCCGCTTTTATAAAATCATAAATACCGTAACTAATAGGGAATATAAGCGCGACAATTAAACCAGTCACACTGCCTAAATATTCAGGGCCAGAAAACTTCATTAAAATGACTGAAGGGATGATGATATTAAAGACTATTTCGATAAGCGGATTATTTTTTTTACGCTTATTTGTAGCTTGATTATTACTGGTCATTTTTAGTTCCAAAAAATATTACTGCTGCCATTAATTTCCCCTAATGTGGAATAAATAATGCTAAATATTGCTTCTTTGCATAATACCCGCAATAAGCCCGCTATTCTAGCATGGCACTTAGTCATATTATTTTATTATGTAGCGCTTACTCTGCAGTAATATAGGTATAAATTGAGGCGTTAATTAAATCACCAGTCGTATTTTCAGCCCTCAAAGACTATATTAAAGCTACAAAAAATAAATTAGTTTAAAGTCATGCTCAGTAGTAAGTATTTATCTACATCGTACTTTTGGTTATTTTTATTGATGGTTTGTGTGCATCAAAAGGCCGCTGCCAAACAAATTATTGCTGTTGCCGAATTAAGTGGACTGTTTCAACACGCTGCTAATAATCAACACCAAGGGGTTTATCATGCGTTATTAACCAAAGCACTCGCAGATACAAAACTGAGTGATCAATACATAATTGAAGTCATGCCAATGAAACGCGCTAAGCTTGAGTTTTTAAAACAAACTGTTGCTTGCTATGCACCAGGTGAGGACACCTTTGATGGCTCAGAAGGGATTACATTACCTAAAAACATTTTACACAGCACACCTTTTAACAAAGCACTGATCAAAGTGGTTTCTAATAACCCAAAGCGAGTTATTTCAAACGTAGGCCAAATTAATAACAGCGATATTATTAGCATTGTTCGAGGGGTGCCCAGTAGTCGTGAGTTAGATAAAATAAAAGAAAAGGCCAAAATAGTGATTGAAGTAAATAGTGAATTGGAAAGCTTACAACTTTTATTACTCGGGCGAGTAGACTTAATATTAGCGTTTTACCCCGATATTAACTTTGCCTATAGAGAGTTAAATATACACCCCCATCTACCCTATAGTAATAACTACTCACCGGTGAGCATTAACGATAATATTATTTGCCACCCAAGCTATAAAAAAGACTTTGAAAAAATAAACAAAAAAATTACCGAATATCTGCAAAACGGTGAAATGAAAATATTATTAAATGATTATTTTATTCATTAACCTCTATTTAAAGCCTGCATAGGGTTGCGCCATATAAAACTCCCTTTTACAGCTTGGAAAACCTTCTCGCTTGCTCTAGTATCTAGTTGTCTTAGCTCATAATTTGCATTTTAATGAAATCATTTCCGTCACTGTACTTTGCCAATTTATTTTTAATTATTGGTACCGGTTTACTTACTACCTATTTAGCGCTTTATTTAGGTAAACAAGGCACGTCTACATTTTGGATAGGCTTAATGACCTCGTGTTATTACCTTGGCTTATTACTGGGTTCAAAACTTGGCTATCATCTTATTAAATCGGTAGGTCACATCAGAACCTTTGCCGCCAGTACTGCTGCAGTGACAGCCTGTGTGGCTGCTCACGGCGTGAGTGATAATCTTTATATATGGTTAGGCCTTAGGCTTTTTGTTGGCTTAGGTATGATGTGTAATTACATGGTGCTAGAAAGCTGGCTGAATGAACAGTCAGCCCCCGAATCACGCGGCCGCGTATTCTCGTTTTATATGATCACTTCATACTTGGGGATGATTTTAGGGCAATTAGCGCTCGCACAATTTCCTGAGCTAGGTTATGCGCCGCTATTTTTGGTGTGCATGGCGTTAGCAATCGGCATTATTCCTATTTCTATCACCCGCAGAATTCACCCAAAACCCTTAAAACCCATAAAAATGAGCCTATTTGATTACGCTAAAAAAGTGCCACAATCGCTTACCGCGGTCCACTTTGCAGGCATTATTAATGGTAGCTTTTATGGTCTAGCACCTATTTTTGCCAAATTATCAGGCTTTGACGCCGCTGAAATTGCTATTTTTATGTCGCTAACTATTTTAGCCGGCCTGCTAGCACAGTGGCCAATGGGAATGCTCTCTGATCGTATTCGCCGTAGTTTATTAATTCGTACTAATGCCATAGCCATAGGCATTGTGAGTTTGGCATTGTTTTTATTACCAAGCTCACAGTTAATTGCTTACATACTCACCTTTATATTTGGTTTGTTTGCCTTTACTTTATATCCGCTTTGTTCGGCACTGGCCAATTCGCGAGTTGAAGACGAAGAACGCGTAGGCGTGTCATCAGCGTTATTGGTTGCTTTTGGCGCCGGTGCGGCAATAGGCTCAACAGTTAACGCACAGATCATGAGCTACTTTGGTCACCAAGCATTGTATGCGTCTATTTCGCTATTAACCGTAACCATGTATTTATTACTCACGTTTATTAATTCTAAACAAAAAGTAGAGCAGCCTGAACCCAGTGATTATGTGGTCGGTACGTCCGATGTAACTAACTCGCCACTGGCTGCCACTATGGATCCCCGTATTGAAGAAACCACCGCACAAGATCAAATGTTGGTTGTGGATGACGAAGAAATAGATGATGCGTTTTTTGAACATCCCCAAGGGGAGCTGTTTAAAGATCTTCACGAAGATGACGTGAAAAATTAATTTTTACTGCTTTTAAGTGTTTTAAAAAACACGCTAAGCAAACATCAATTAAGGGAGTCATTATACTCCCTTAATTATTTTAGATTTTAAGCAAACCCTGTTTCAATATCTCGAAAAGTCCACTTGCCATTTGGATCTGCAATATCTATTAACTCGCATGCCTTTTTATTCCATGCAGCCAAGCAAGTAATATAGTTTGTTAGTTGATGATATGCACGATCAGGGGCATCAGGGCGAATTCTCGACATGGTAAACCCAGAATAAGTAGCGCCACTACCCACCCAGCTCACAATTGAAGAAGCAACACTACCACCAGGAACAGCAAAACCAACTGTTGTGGTAACAAGGCCTAAAATGGTTGCCGCTTTCTCAACACTATTACCTGTCTTCATAATATCTTCGTTTATCACTGGGTGTAATAAAGCTAATAAGTTGATTGCTTGGGGCTGATTTGAGGCAATAGCAACATCGTTAGATGTTTTGGAAACACTACCAGGCGCTGAAGCTCCGCCTCGCATAGCTGGAAGTAAGCTATTAAAAGATTTTTGACTGCTATTACTAGTAGAAAAAACAACTGATTGTGTCGTTAAGCCACCGGCTTTAACACGCTTTTGATCCCTGGGAGTTACAGTAGATTTATAGGTGCGTTGTAAACGGCGATAAACGGCTGCACTGCACTGTGTCATTTGGATTGCCAAAGCGGCTTGCTCTTTAAAAGCTCGCCCAATAGCGCGCTCGGAAAGTTGAGTTAGCTGCGCTTTTTTCTTCAGCACATTTTGACCAATGATAATATCCACAAAAATATCCTTATTTATTATATGATAAGCCCGATTCTAGCATAATGCTAAGCAGAGATAACAGCTCAAAAAGCAAAACTTTATTGGCTTATCTGTGGCTTAAGATCGCTTAAATCTAAATGGATAGTCATTTCAAAATTATCAGGCTGTACAGCAACATCACTTAAACCCGTTCTCGCAAAATAATTTTCAAAGTCTTGCTGATATTTAGCCGAGAACTGCGTATACGCGGTAATAAACAAACTTAGCTTTTTAGCTATTATTGGATAGGTTGCGGCAAGCTCCCGCAATTTTTCAGGTTCAGCAAAGGCAAATTCAGCATAAATATTAAAGTCGTTTCCGACAGAGGTTTTACCATAATCAGACAAAAAACCTGCGTTATAATCGGGTGCAGATTTATACTTTGTAAGCGCGTCAAAATTAGATGCTGCGGGTTTCCAGTCTTTTGGCAGCAAAGCTTGCCATGCAAATATAACGAAAGGTGAACGTACATAAACTAACGAGCTTAATTCATGATGAACCCCTTTCAACGAATTTTCGAAGTTAAAATTCGTGCCATTCCACCCTGAGAGATTAACTAGAATTATGGAGTTACTTGAATAAGTTCCTCCAGCAGCAGCCCCCTCTATAAGCATAGGTCCAGAGAGATAAATAGCGTCAATTACTTCAGCAACAAACCCTTGAGGGTATGTCGTTAATGCGGCCTCAATACCATCAAGTGACTCAGAAGCATCTGCAAGCGTAGTCATTTCCATTTCAAGAATTGGAGTCTCTCCATCACTGACTGCAAATTGTTCAGGAAAAAATAAACGAGGTTCACCAGCTTGAATGTCTACTTGGTATGTTTTGGATAAACGGTTTGCTTGCTCTGTTTCACTTTCTAAATATGAACACGCACTAACTAATAATAAAAAAACGAATATTGTTTTTTTCATTTATAAAATCCTTTTTAATAAGCATGCCTGAATATTGCCGCCATTATTGAGAACGAAAGTTTAACAACAGCAGGTAAGCAACTTAAAGCTCTAAATTTCATCTACCTAGAGCAAATAAAATAGAAAATAACAGTCAAATTTGAAGATAGCTACATTCTTTTTAGCCATCACAAAATCAAAACAATTAAGAGACCCTTTATATAAGTTAAATACTAACTCAGCTTTTTTATAAATTAAATTTTAAAACTATTTCACCCTTTTTCTGTTTGCCAGCCGTTATAGCTCTGAAACAACATAATAAGTTAATTTGGAGCGGCTTATGCACACACTTGAATTCCCTAAAAACCCCATGTTCAAAACATCAACAGCTATTATTGGCGGTGCTGTGATGACCTTTATCGCATTTGCCTTTATGCAATACTTAATTAGTGGCGAGCAAAGAGCACCTATTAAATTGGGTGATGATATTACTGTTGAGATTTTTCAAGCACCAGAAGATAAACAAACCACGCATATTAAAAGAATACCGCCACCACCCACACCTAAAGTGCCGCCTAAAGCACCGCCACGTGTCACACCTAGTAATGAGCCAATAACAGCAATAAGCACAGCACCACCCATAGTAATTGACGGATTTGGTGACGATATGAAGCAAATAATTGCCCGCCCTACGGGAGATGCTTCACCCATTGTACGTATAAATCCTAAATACCCAACTACCGCAGCACGTGATGGCATAGAAGGCTGGGTGCAACTTAGCTTTAATATTTCACCCACAGGTGAAGTAATTGATGCCACAGTAGTAAATGCCGAACCAAAACGCATATTTGATCGCGAAGCACTTCGCGCCATTAAACGCTGGAAATATCGCCCAAAAGTAATTGAAGGTGTGGCACAATTACAAACAGGTCAAACCGTACAGCTTGATTTTAAATTAGACAGTTCGCAGTAAAGGAATAAGCGCCTATGCTATTGAGTATTAAGTCATGGTTATTTGAAACGCCAAGCAAAGACTGCATGGCGCGGTATGCAAAAAGTGGCGACAACCGCCACTTAGAGCAGCTTATTACCTTATACAGTAACGATTTATATCACTACCTAGTTACACAATCTAATACACATTTAGCATACGACGTAAGCCAACAAACATGGCTAAAGGTTATTGAAAAGCGCCACCTTTACCAAGCACAAACTACGCCTAAAGCCTGGTTATTTCGACTTGCACGTAACACTCTGATAGACGAATACCGTAAACAGCAACACTTTGTCGGGCTTGACGAAAACAGCCAACGGCTTGCACAAAATGACAATCAAAGTGAATTAACAAGTAGTGATTCGCATATAGGTGACACACACATAAGTTACGAAGCATTTAACACTGCGCTCAAGCAACTTAGCTTTGTGCAGCGCGAAGCCATCACCCTACAACAAGAAGGCTTTAGCCTTGCCGACATAGAACTTATAACGCAAAGCAACGCCCAAACCATAAAAACAAGGCTACGCTACGCCAAACAAAACCTAAAACAATTATTAGGAGAATGTAATGAATAAGCCTGATGAGCAGTTTGATGAAAAGCTCACACAACATTATAACGAGCGAAAAGCGCGCACCAGCCTTTCGCATGCTCAACAACAGGCGTTAAAACACTCCGTAATCCAAAAACAACCTAAAAAGCTTGGCTTTGCCCTGCAACTCACAAGCCTTACCTGCGCACTGGGCTTACTGGCCTTTATAGTGCTCGACAGTAACAACGTGATAAATACTGCCCCTAAAACCGTATTAAACACCATAGACATACACGACTACTCGTTTATAACAACGCATGAAATAGATCAAACAGGTAACTACGCAAGTACCATAACGCAACAAAAACGCGCGCTCGACACCCAACTAGCAAACGACTTACGCCGCCATCAACAACACCATATAGAATACGGCACGCTCGTAAAGGTCGACAACGACTGGTATATAGCCAGCTGTAATGACGAGGTACTCGTACAAATTAAGCAGTCACTGCTCAGTGATTTAAAAGGGAAGCATGCAGTTGAAAGTAATATAAATACGGGTGACATGCTCGCTATGTCACATAACGGCAAAGGGCAGATTATAGCGCTTAAGCATGCAGGGAGTGGGGTGGAGTCATGTAGGAGTTAAAAAACTTCAAGACCAATTTAATAGGGCTATCTTTGAATTTGTGAGATTTTAGATAGCCTGTTCAATTATTATTCAGAGACCGTGAGTATTTTATATGTGTCATAAGCAAATTGATCTGTCATACCACTAACAAAGTCTTGCAGTAAACGACATCTGAAATAAAACTCGTATATTGGTTGCGCCTTTTCTTCATTATTCAGATTATCGACAGTATGCTTATAAACCTCTATGAACTTATCTGATATCCTATTTAACAACCGAGTTTCTACAGGTAAGATCTTTTCTTTATTTATAATCTTTCTAAAGCTTTCCGCTTTTAAATCTAGTAATCTTTGATACTCGTTTAAGATTCCTGATGTAATTTTATATCCTTGGAGCTCAAGCTTTTCCACTTCAGGGTGGCAAAAAACATGTTTAAAGGCAACATTTTTCAGTGACTTCGTAATAGCATGTTGATATCCACCATCTTCAAGAAGAGATTGATTAAAACTACCATTATAGATTTCATTGAGATTGTCAACAAAGCGTGTTGATGCGTGATTAACTAGAGGATGTATTAAACCAACTCGAAGCCATATAAAAAATTCATTTTCAAGATTAGTTGGGTTCTCTATGGCCTTTTTGTACGCATATTCGCACTTTTTTTCCATAAAAGTTTCATCTTGTTGACTAGTTAACTTATACCCATCAATAATGCTCGAGTATTCTTTAATCAATAGATCTTTAAGTACTTCAACTTTGATAAAACCTTTCTCAACAGCATCTTCCATGTCAGCTAAACAATAAGCAATATCATCAGCAGCCTCCATAATATAAGAAGCTATATGCCTGTTTCCAACTTTAATCTGTAACTTACCATATAACTCCATGACAAAATCTTGTTCACTGTAATAATAACCAACTTTCTTTTTTAGATAACTTCTTGAATCTGTGCTTTCGGGTCTAACTTCTGTAGCACAGCGAGTATATTTTAAAATACTGGCGGTTTGACTGTAAGTTAAATTTAAAGCTGAAAGATTATGTATTATCCGAATTGCTTGTGCATTCCCTTCAAAGTTACATAAATCAAATAGTAATTTTTCTTCTAATTTAATTAAAGTAAATTGTTCATTTTCACAAAAGGTTTTCGCTAAATGCCCGTAGTCCTTATGGTTTAGTAAATATTTTGTAAACCAGTCATTTATAGCAGCTTCACCAAAGTGGCCAAACGCTGGGTTACCAATATCATGCATCAAACAAGCCATTTCAACTAACGTGACAAGCGGCTCAGCTAAAGATTCAATAATTCCATTTTCTTCGTAATTTAATATGTCGCCTAAACTATTTTCTTTAAGTAGTTTGATGATAGTTTTAGAAATAAAGCGCCCATTTTGCTGCACTTCGAGTGAATGAGTCAAACGAGAGCGAACTGCGGCATTACGCTCAAGTGGAAAAACCTGAGTCTTCTGTTGTAACCTTCTTAATGCAGCGCTATTAATAATTCGACCACGATCACTCTCAAGACTGCTAGCTAATGAAGACTGTTCACTTTTAGGCCTCAATTTATTAATTTTATTTATTAGCTTCATATTTATTCCATTAAAATAATGATGATTTAGTTAATCAATTTAATATAAATAAGATTTTATTTTTTACTTTCTATTCTTATAGGTTGAATTTCTTCAATTAAACTTTTGAGGTCTAAATTTGGAAGTTGCCCTCTCTTGATTTTTCCCGCGAGATATTTAGGGAATTTAGTTCGTAAATAGGTATCATCCAACCACCTTCTAAACTCTCCTAAAGAATCAATAGGGTATATCCAAGCATCTGGATTTTTTTGAGGGAAATCGTCGGGAAACTTATGCTGAAATTTAATCCTTATACCAAACTTTTCATCATAACCTTGGGCAATCCATTCTTTACTCCAAGCTTGTCCAACACTAATATCAGGCATCGTTTGGGAATCCAATGGCATACCCTTCCTAATGCTTGTTATTAGAATATTCGCGATCTCGGAAAAGACACTAAAATAACCGGAAGGTAATTCGTTCAGAGTTATACGCTCGTGAAATGTTTGCCAGTAATCAGGCACACCATCATTTTGTGAGTAACCCGTACGTTGATAAATATAAGTGCGAAGACTTAACCTTGCTAAATTTCTATAATTAGCTTTAGCTTGTTCTAATGGCGAAGGAGCCTCAAACGCGTAATATTCAAGTATAGCCATACAATTAATATCATTTATGACATCGTACATATCTCCATTTATTGGAGTGGGTATATATAACCCTACCGAACTTTGACCTTGGGACTCAATTAACTCCCTAATAACTTTTCCTTTCGTTGTATGTTTTTGTTCATCCCAGTTTTTAATCAAATTAGTTATATCTGCTTCTGTAGTACCACATAAGAGTGCTAAACCACGAGTTCCTAAGTATGGAGTTCCATCACTAAGCACTCCCATATCTACGCCGTCTTTGCCTGTATACGAAATTAATGATGTTGACTTATTACCAGGATTATTTGGCATTTAAATTCCTTTTTTCAGTGCTTTATTAAAAAGTTCTATGTATTTGTTTAAAAACCAATCTACCATAAAATTTATGATTATAAATAAACTCAAGAGTAAATTTTTTATAATTAACTTGTTTACCTCTACATTTTGAAAACTTTTTTCTTTACACTATATTAACCCTATTGGTAAAAATACATAGACTAAAGTTTGTTTCTTACCAAACGAATACACTAGCCTCACACTTTACACCCTTCCCCCGTCATCACGCCCTGAAAATAAGTAATTGATGAGTAATATCGCGCATGGATGCGCGTTAAGGCGAAACTAGGCCATGGATGGCCTATCTTCGCCGTTTACGTTCACATCAATTATGTTTTGAAGGATTAAGCGTGATGCTCGGGTGGCGCTGGGAGAGTCCAGAGAGGGGCAAGCGGCAGCCCCTCTTTGGCTGTGGTCGCCAGCGCGACAAAACCTTGAATAAGGTTTTTTACACAGTTTGTAACACGTGCCAGAAAGCTCAGTACCTATGATGGTTAACCTATCACAGGTGATAAATCCTTAGTGGCTAAAGCCATCTCCTACTACCAATATTTAACCTCTGTGCAGCGAAGCGCTTCTGTGCCCTGAGTGGTGAAATTCGCTTTTACTCCTTCTACAATTTAAACAATCCCCTAGTGATTTTATCGTTGTACTCTAGCCACCCAAATGGTGATTTGTATCTTGGGATCGACGCCATAGGTATTTACCGTATAGAGCCAAAGGGTAAGCTTTAAAACCTAATACACTGATCCTTGCTATTACCAGAGCTTTTTTACCATTAACTTATTAGCGAAAGTCGCTTTTTTGCAATTATTTTTATTTACTCGTCACTAAACTAGATAGCTGTTATTTACCTATTAGGAACGATTATGCAAAGAGCTAATTACTATACAGTTGAACCCGAGTTAATGACCTACTTGATTAATCAAGAAGCACTGATCAAACGGAAAGTCGAAGCGAGCTTTGGATTAACAATTTGGGAGCTGCTAAAACTAAGAACATCACAGTTAAACCAATGTGCGTATTGCTTGGCAATGCATAGCAAACAAGCGCTGGAGTATGGCGAAAGTATTAACCGTATTATTGCCCTCAATGCGTGGCAAGACACGCCTCTTTATAACGAGAAAGAGCGTGCTGCATTAGCGTTTTGCGAAAAGTTAACCTTGTCACAGAACATTGATGATGACTTTTATCTTGTTCTTGCCGAGTTATTTGATCAACCAAATTTAGTTACCCTCACAGTGGCAATCAATGCTATAAATAGCTGGAATCGCATGGTGAAAATGTTTAAACCGACTGTTGAGTTTAATGAACGATAAACTATTACTTGAGCTTTATAGTCCAACGGGCAATATCGCAAATTATGTACAAGCACTTTGGTTTGCTCGCGCCCAATTTTCAGGTGAGAGCTGGCTACCCTGCGATGGTGCCCAAGGGGTGATATTTTTAATTTCTGGGCAGCTTAACTTAGCTGGCAAACCATTAAGCCTCCCCTATTCCATGCAAACCATATCAACTCAATCAGAAAAAGTGACATTTACTGCAGGCTCCATTTTTTGTGGGATTAGATTTAAGCCTGCAGGGCTTGCTCACCTAAAAAAGGTTAATCATTCCCTTGTTGCCTCAACCACTTTAACAGGTATTGCACAAGCACTTAATCAACATACGAGTTTAGATTCATTTATTGATTTATTATCAGCACACTTCAATGCACCAGAAGTACATCATCACACTATTGAGCATACACAAACACTGATCCATAAAATAATCAATCTTACCCCACTTACTACTGCTTACGATGATAGCCCAAAAGGCAAACGGCAATTAGAGCGTTACGTAAAAAATACCTGCGGTATTACCGCCAAACACTTAGCACGTATTTACAGAGTCAGGCAGGCCAAAAAATTGATAAAAGAAAGCCCACAGCTAAGTTTGGCACAACTCGCTCTTGAATGCGGTTTTGCTGATCAATCTCATCTAAATAATGAGTTCAATGCAATTTTGCAAATAACTCCCGCCAAATATAAAAAGTTAATTCATCAGTGAGTGCAGTGTTATTGCTGCTATGACAAACAAAAAAGCCTGCAGATTTACAGGCTTTTAATTCACTCACTTTTTTGGGTTTCGCTACGCTCTACCCAACCTACAACACAATTAAGCTCGTTACTAAGTAAGCTACAAACGTTAGGCCACCGCCTACTAATGCATAGGGTAATTGAGTTTTAACGTGGGTGAGTAAATCACAACCTGATGCAATGGCCGATACGGCGCTGGTGTCGGATATAGGGGAACAATGATCGCCAAATATCCCGCCACCTAAAATAGCGCCTACCACCAGCGATGGCG
Source organism: Pseudoalteromonas sp. 23_GOM-1509m (assembly GCF_000518425.1). Taxonomy (NCBI): domain Bacteria; kingdom Pseudomonadati; phylum Pseudomonadota; class Gammaproteobacteria; order Alteromonadales; family Pseudoalteromonadaceae; genus Pseudoalteromonas; species Pseudoalteromonas sp. 23_GOM-1509m. The sequence goes on along the minus strand of NZ_JADO01000008.1, from coordinate 304,538 downwards.
GTAAACCAAGCGCTTGAATAAGCGGTACGCCAATAGGGATGAGGATGGCAAACGTGCCCCACGATGTACCCGTAGTAAACGACATAACCGCACCGGTTAAAAATAGCACTGGCACTATTAAATATATTGGTAAGTAATCGCCAACCAAAGATGCGACAAACACGCCTGTACCTAGCTCTTTTAAGCTTGCGCCCAAGGTCAGCGAGAGCAATACAATACTTACCAGTGGGAGTAATTCGCCCATGCCTTTAAAGCCGGTATCAACAAGTTGGTGATGGGTAAATTGGCGTGAGCTAATCATTAAGCAATAGGCCACAACAATAGCCAGTACCGTGGCGTACAATACTGATTTTGAACCGCTGCCCTCGGCAAGTACGCCGTTACCGGTATAAAACATAAAGCCAACCATACTAACAATTAGCGTTAACAGTGGCACTAGCATAAAGCGTGCTTTAGAGCCTTTTACTTCTTCTTTTAGCTCGGTTGTTTGTAGCTCTAGTTTTTGTTCAGCCACTTTCATTGGGCCATGAACTTTATCAAAGGCAATAGTGTAAAAAACAATAACCAAGGTGATTATGGCGTAAAAGTTATAGCCTACACTGCCCCACAGCACCGATACGGCCGACTCACCTAATTCATAATTACCTAACAAGCCCAGTACAAATGCACCCCAGCCGTTTAGTAATATTAAAATACACACAGGGGCGCTGGTGCTATCGATTATGTAGGCTAACCGCGCGCGGCTCATTTTAAATTTGTCGAACAGGCCGCGAGATAAAATACCCGAGGTAAGCACACTTAAGTTTGACTCTATAAATACCGCTACGCCGGTAAACATAGTTAAAAATCCCACTTGGCGCTTACTTTTAGCAACGCCTTTGTTCATCAGCAAATTAACGGTAGCAGCAACACCGCCAGACTCGCGAATATAGGCCAGTAATGCGCCTATTAAAATACTAAATATGAGTATACGGGTATTACCTGGCGAGCTTGCTACCGAAATAATGCGCTCTATGGTATTTAAAAATGTATTAAATACGCTATTTCCTTCGCCCTGAATGGCCAGTAAAAACTCTGATGAAGCCACTGCCACCAAAAGTGCCATAATCACTTCTTTACGCCAAAACACGATAGCAATGGCAATCAGTGGCGGTAAAATAGAATACCAATGCATAAACAAACCTTATTTTTTTATAATGACGACGCTTTACTTAACTTAATAGATATAAGCACTTAAGTCACTTACTAACGCTTATTGATTTAACAATGCCTCATAAACAAGCGACACAATAGAGCCGTATTGCGCTGTTTCAAAATTTTTCCCTACAAATTGATAGCGCTTTTCAGTGCCTTTAATAGGAGTATGCCGCGCATTAGTGAGTAAAATAATGGCCAAATCGTAAGCCGGATCAATAACGGTGACTGTGCCTGTCCACCCTGTGTGGCCATAGGCCTGAGCGCTGGCATAAGGGCCAAAGTGCCAGCGCCTTGCTTGGTTATTACCCGCTAAACGAAAGCCTAACCCGTAGGTTTCATCACTGCTTTGTGGCGTTAAAAATTGCGCTAAGCTACTAGCGTTAAAAATTTGCGTATCGCCATATCCGCCTTTGTTAAGCAGCACTTGGCACAGCACAGCTAAATCGGGGGCGTTACTAAATAACCCCGCATGGCCTGCAACACCATCAAGCGAATAATAAGCACGTTCGTCATGCACCTGCCCTTGCAGTACATTGGTGCGAATATTATCAAAATGAATACGCCCATCTCGAGTATTACCGCTAAGCTCCGTGGCAGCAAACTGCTGACGATTAAAGCCTTTTTTAAGCGGGTTAAATAAGGTGTTATTGAGTTTTAAAGGCGCGTAAATATGCTGCTCTAGGTATTCATCGAGTGGTTGGCCGCTAATTCGCTCAATTAAAACACCTAAAATCATGTAATCAATATCAGAGTAAACATGCGGCGCTGTAGGTTCAGCGGTTAATGGCACACTTGTTAATAATAGCTGTTTCGTGGTTTCGCTTGTTTGTGAGAAAAACGCATCGCCGTAAGCGGTGTCTTTTCGATGAAAATCAAACACTGGCGGATAACCGGCACTATGAGTTAGTAAGTCTTTTACTTGGCGGTGCTCTCGGCCATTACCCTGATACTCTTTTAGGTATGAATGCACCGTATGATTTATGTTTAACTGCCCCTCGCTGACCAACTTCATTAATGCAAAGTTAGTAGCAAATATTTTAGTATTTGAGGCTAAGTCAAATAAGGTATTGGTTTGCATAGGCTCTGGGCGCAGAAGCATTAAATCACTTTGCTGATATTGTTTTGCATCGCCATACGCAGTTAATTTTAATACCTTACCCGCTTTAACAACCGCTAATACCGCTCCTGGAAAGCCTGCTTTTATATCGTTTTCAATTAAGGTATCAACTTGGCTAAAGTCGATTTCTTTTGTGGCGCTATTTTCTAAGGTAGCAAATGCAAAGCGCAGGGTTAAACTGCCGCCAGCAGGTTGAATATTCTCTACCTTAAAGGTGTTCACGCCGTTATGCGTATAGTGCCCTAAATTAAAGTCGTACTCGGTGTTAGCGCGTAAAGGCTCATTAAGTGAGAGCTTTTTATTATTGATGTATATATCGGCGCTAACCGCACTGACATTTTGTAGCAATAGTTGTCCTCGGCCCCGGTAGGCTTTAAAAGTGCCGCGGTTATTTACATATTCTCTGCTGCTGGGATTTGGCTCAGGAAAGGTAGCAATCACCTGCACATTAGCTAACGCGTTGATATGATTAACCGTTAAAGGGCGCTCTGATTTAATTGCTGTAGAGCGACTACAGCCCGCAATAATAATGCTCAGCAGCAATATAACTACTTTATAGTACGTTTTATTGTTTATCATTTTTAAAGCCCAATGCACGCATCCCTTTTATTAATACAGCAAATAAGGCGCTCTTTGCTGTTTAAACTGTTTAAGCCCGGCTTGCCAACTTTGTTTAATTTCCTCAACTGAGTGCCCTGCTTCTATGGCGAGCCTTAATTTATCGGTACCTGCGAGCTTATCCATAAAATCGGCACGTTCAAAAAACAGCTGTTTAGCCTGTGTAAGCTGCTGGTAAGCATTAATTAAATAATTTAAGTTTAAGCCTGTGGTATCACTATGGCGTAAATCAATCCCTTTCACCATTTGGTTTTTAAACTTTGGATTAAGCGCTGCGCCTTTTATTGAACGAGGGGTAAAGCTAAAGTCCCCAAGTGATACTGGTGAATAACCAATAACCTGAAATGCAAAGTCAGTTCCCCTACCTATACTAATAGGAGTGGCTTCAAAAAAGCAAAGTGATGGATAAAGCGCAATTGATTGATCGTTGGGTAAATTAGGGCTTGGCTTTACCGGCAAACTGTATGGCGTTGTGCGGGTGTAGTCTGCAACAGGGATCACGTTTAGCTTTAGATCACGAGCCTGATTGATCCACCCCTCACCTTTGATCATGTTAGCAAGCTCGCCTACCGTCATACCATGCAGTACAGGGATTGGGTGCATACCCACAAACGATTTAAATTCTGGTTCTAATAATGGGCCGTCAACATAAGCAATATTTGGGTTTGGCCTATCGAGTACTATAAATTCAACACCCTGCTCGGCCGCGGCTTCCATCATGTAATGCATAGAGCTTATGTAGGTATAAAAACGTACGCCCACGTCTTGAATATCAAAAATAATTACATCTACATTTTGCAATGACTCGGGGGTTGGCTTTTTGTTTTTACCGTAAATAGAAATAAGCGCAATACCGGTTTTGCTATCAACGGCGTTTCGTACATGAGCACCGGCATCGTGATCGCCTCGAAAGCCATGCTCAGGTGCAAAAATTTTAGTGATGTTGATGTTTTTAGCCAGCAAGCTATCAACTAAATGCGTTTGCCCCACAAGAGAGGTTTGGTTAACCACCAGCCCTACACGTTTGTTTTTTAATTGGGGTGCATACAAAGCAAATCGCTCTGCACCTACGGCGATTGCATGTTTAGTCTCATTTGCATGTGTAGCAACGGTAAAAAGTGCACTTAGTATAAAAAAGAAGGTAAAAAACACGGTTTTAAACATACAGCAAGATCCTTTTAAACAAGGCATTTAAAATAACACAGCTAAGTTTAAAGAGCAGCTTAGGTTTTAAGAATTAGCGGTCAGCGGTCAGCGGTCAGCGGTCAGGTAATAAAAATAAAACACCGAGCCTTTTGCAAGCGCAATTTTTATATTGTAGGCGGGAGTTTACCTCGCGCAGGTTTTAGGTTTTAGCAATGAGAAACTGTGTTTCTAACGTGAGTAAGCTCTACGTCCACATTGAAAAATTGCGGTGATATTATTTGTAGAATGTAGCTTGCTGGTGTTTAAATGCTCATGGTGATTTTGAACGTCTCATTTACTCCTCATTCACTTCTCTTTGTGCATTTAAGTTTTTAAGGGCGTTATTCACAAAGAGATTAAGAGGCGCTGCGCTTTTAGAGAAGTGATTAAAACTTTATAAATCAGAAGCTGTGTTTCTAACGTAAGTAAGCTCTACGTCCACATTGAAAATAGACGATGATATTATTTGTAGAATGTAGCTTGCTGGCGTTTAAATGCTCATGGTGATTTGAACGTCTCATTTACCCCTCATTCATTTCTTTTTGTGCATTTAAGTTTGTAAGGGCGTTATTCACAAAGAGATTAAGAGGCGCTGCGCTTTTAGAGAAGTGATTAAAACATTATAAATCAGAAGCTGCGCTTCTAACGTAAGCAAGCTCTCCGTCCACATTGATAATGTTGACGATGATGTGACTAAAAAACCACCGTTATTGTTTTATTAAGCTCTTTAAGTTTTTACTATATGTTCTACTTACCTTGAGTGTTTTTTCGTTATCTAACACCGCCATATATTCAGAATTACGTAATGGGTTGAGCTGTTTGATATGGCTTAAATTAACAATGGTTGATTTATGTATGCGTAAGAAGTCTTCTGGTAAGGTATTTTTTTCAAGATCTTTTAAACGCGCACGCATTACATGGGTTTCAGCCAGTGTATGAACACACATATAATCGCCTGCGGCATCAATCCATAAAATATCTTTAAACGGAATTATTTGAATTGGGTTTTTAGCATCTTGGATGACTAAGTTTTCGGCTTCAAATTTATATTCTGAGTTTTTTGAGCTTTCTAATTCTTGATGTTCATTTTCTATCAGCGATTGGTGTACTTCAATCAATGTATTTTTTCTGTGGAGTTGCTCTGTTTTTACTACTCTTTCTATGGCTTCTGCAAGGCGAGCTAACTTAACGGGCTTGAGTAAGTAGTCAAGGGCTCTTACCTCAAATGCTTTAACGGCATGCTGGTGAAACGCAGTAACAAAAATAACCGCTGGACAGCTTTCTGGTTGAAAATATTTAATTAGTTCAAAGCCTGATTTTGTTGGCATTTCTATATCTAGAAACACTAAATCAACGTCATGTTTGTTAAGTACGTTAATAGCTTCATCAACACTTTGTGCACTGCCAATCACTTCAATTTCAGCAAAGGCCTCTAAACGAATACGCAACCCTTCAATAGCGCTGTATTCATCGTCAACAAGTAATGTTTTTAATTGAATCATTATTGCAAACCATTAATAGGAAGAGAAATACAAAGCCATGCGCCGCCTGATTTGCCATTGCCTTTCTCAATGCGATGGCTATTTCCATACATTAATTTTAAGCGTTGCTCGCAATTAGCCAAGCCAATGCCCCTTTTCGATTTTTTATTATCGTCAAACCCTTTACCAGTATCTGCAACTTTAATGAGCAATGCGGTTTTTGTTTTTTCAACTTTAATTGTGATCACCATTTTTTGATCTGCTCGCATACCATGTTTTAACGCGTTTTCTACCAATGGTTGAATTAATAAAGAAGGTATTAATAAATCGTTGCATGGTTCATCAACGTTAATATTAACCTCTAACCGGTCAGTAAATCGACATTGCTCTATATCTAAGTAGGTTTTTAAAATGGCAATTTCTTCTTTAATCGCTACTTTTTCAAGCGGATCGGTATACAAACTATGGCGCAGAAGATCACAAAGCTTTTCGAGCATATTCACTGCCTGCACACTTTCTTTTTTTAAGATTAAGGTGCAAATAGCATTAATGCTGTTAAACATAAAGTGCGGATTAAGCTGATATCGAAGCATTTTAAGCTGCGACTCTTTAGCTAGATGTGTCGCTTCTGCGGCTTTTTGAGTTTGCTCTAAATTGTCGAGATATATTTTGATCCCGTAATAAAAAGCAGTCCACGTTGAGAGCATAGTTAACGATGCAGACGTCCATGTACCAAAGTCAAACCATGTCATTGAAAGCCACCAATTGCCATATAACCACTGCAAAGACGCCCATTTAATTTGTGTCCAAATTAATGTGGCAGTTAACAGCAGCACTAGGTGCAGTGCTATTTTAACTTTAATCCCTTGCCTATTTGAGCAGTTATAAGCCCTTCTTAAAAGCAAGGTGATTAAAAAGCCACACGCTACATCAATAACTAAATGCGGAATATGTATCGACCATGGCTCGTCGCTTGGTATTTTTATCATTAGCTCGGTCAGCATTGCATACACAATCCAACCGCAGCTCTGAAACAACCAGAAAAGATGACTTCTGGGATTTTTGGAATTCAAATTAATACGTCCAACTTTAAAGGCAGTTGAATAGCTTACTTATTATCAACTGCCTTTGCCTTATTTATTTTGAGCACGTGATTGATAATGCGTCATTATTAGGTTTTGCAGTCAACGCGATATCTGCAACTGCTAAACTTAAACGCTGAGCTGAAATACGAATTACATCTGACATAGATTGTTCAATCAGTTCGCTATCGGCGCAATTGAGTGCGATTGATAAAGTATGCCAGCGCTTATCTGCCATTGTTTTTTCAAACGATGAAAAATCAATACTTCTTAAACAGTTATCTAAATTACACATTACTTGTAACTGGGCACCTTGCTCTGGAGCTTTATCTAATCGCATCTTTAGTTCAAGGTAACCTGATTTAAATTTGCGTTCGAGTAGCGTAGGTTTTAAGTAACTTAGGCTAAGCGTTGCATCTGAGGATTGAGATTGCCACTTAAACTGCCTTGCATCCTCTTGATACGATAAATTAACCGATTGCATTAACAAACTTTTTTTATCGCCACTGGTGGCCGATGAACCACTAGTTAAAACCTTTGCTGTTATATCAGCTAACGCCCAAGTGAGATTTTTAGCTAAACTTTTTACAAACAATGGGTGTGCATCGCTTTTAACGATTTTTTTAGGGCTTGTAGTTTCACTCACAACAGGTATGTTTACTGTATCTTGATAAGTTAGCCCGTAGCCATAGGCAAAGAGCGGGTCGTAATTTACATCGCCTAAGTTAAGGCTAAATTGGTCGTCGTATTTAGGCCACGAAAAACTCAACTTACCGCTAAAATCAAACTGACTGTTACCGTTTTTATCTGTTAGTAATACGTCTGCAACTCCCTCACCCTCAGAGCCTGGTAACCATGCAGCAACAAAGGCATCTGATGCATTGAGCTCTTTATTGACCCAAAGCGGGCGACCACTTAAAAATACGGTGACTACCGGAATATTGTCTGCCTTAAGTTTTTTCAGCAGTGCAAGAGCGTGTTTGCTTTCATGCTGAAACTCTAGCATTTCTATATCACCAAACCACTCAGCATAAGGTTCTTCACCAATAACAACAATGGCTACATCTGGCTTGGTTTTATAGTCACCAGACTCACTTAAGCTTATTTCACCGCCTGCTTTTAATACTTGCGACTTTAAACCTGCATAAATAGAGGTCGCATTTGGAAAGTCGCTATTAGTATTGTCTGTGCCCTGCCAAGAAACGCTCCAGCCACCTGCTTGCATATTGATTGCATTGGCGCCTTTACCGGCAACTAAGATGCGGCTATGCGCTTTAATTGGCAAAACGTTTTCGTTGTTTTTTAATAGAACGAGTGACTTGCGAACCGCTTCTCTTGCCAAAGTGCGATGCTCATTAGCGCCTAACCACTGCGGGTGTTGTGATTCAGGTCGTGCTGATGGTTTACCCTTTGTAAACACCCCCCAGCGGATTTTAGCCCTTAAAAAGCGTCTAACCGCATCGTTTATTCTTGATTCGGCTATTACCCCCTCTTTCACTTGCTTAACAGTATTATGATAAAACGCTTCAAAATGCTCTGGCACCATGATTACATCAACACCTGCGTTTATGGCTTGGGCGCATTGCTCTAAATCGCAGCCCTCTACAAACTTATGCGCATTCCAGTCGCTTACTACAAACCCATCAAAACCAAGTTGGTTTTTAAGTACATCCGTTAATAAATGCTTATCGCCATGTACACGTTTGCCATTCCAACTATTAAAGGATGCCATCACTGATTGCACGCCTTCATTAATAGCAGAAAAATAACCTGCGCTGTGAATATCTCTTAATCCTTTTTCATCGATAAGCGTATTTCCGCGATCAACGCCTCGCTCAGTGCCACCATCACCCACAAAGTGCTTAGCGGTGGCAATACGGTTACTGCCTTTTAAAAAGTCAGCGCCTATGTCACCTTGAATACCGGTAACCATACTACCTGCATACAACCTAACTAATTCAGGGTCTTCTGAGTAACTTTCATAAGTTCTGCCCCAGCGATCATCTCTAACTACAGCAACAGTAGGCGCAAAACTCCATTCAATCCCTGTAGCAGATACTTCCTTTGCTGTTGCTTGGCCTATGCGTTTAATTAAATCAGCATCATGCGCAGCTCCTAAGCCAATATTGTGCGGAAATAACGTAGCGCCATACACATTACTATGCCCATGCATGGCATCGGTTCCCCATACCGTCGGGATCGCAATACCATCTATGGTCGAATCCATAGAGGCTAGGTACATTTCATCTGCGTATTTTAACCAAGTAGCTTGATCCGCTCGTTTATTTCCGTAAGGGGCAGTATTTCCGCCATTTAGATAAGAGCCAAATCCATACTTTTTCATTTGCTCTACACTTAAATAACCAATTTCTGGCTGGATCATTTGCGCAACTTTTTGCTCTAAAGTCATTGTTGCGAGCAGTTTATCAATCTGTTTTTCAACGGCTGGATCACGCTTAAGTTGCGTATTCACATAAGGCCAGTTAACTTGCTGATTGTCTGCACTCAATACATTTTGACAGTTGAACATGCCAAAAACAGGCAATAAGCAAAGTAATAATTTAGGGTGTTTTATTTTCGACATTTAAAACCTTCGAGATTAAATACTGTTTTATAAAATACGGACTGATTAATTTAGTGTGGAATATATTCAATAAAATCATAATATGCCCATGAAGGGCTGTCGTAGTATTGACCCGGAAAGTAATTCCCTTGAGTCGAGTTGTCACCATTCCACTGGTTAATCATTATTTTTGTTTTATCAATTGGCCATGCATAGCCGGGAATTTCATTATCGGCTATTACGCCATCCCCATTGTCTTTGTACATCACTCTAATTGTTTTCTCGTTTCCTTGTGAGTCGTACAGATACCAACGAATTGATGAGCTTGACCAATCAAAGCCAATGGTTAATAAGTTTTCTCTGTAATCAAGCCCAAACTGGCTTAAATCGATATCCTTTTCCCAACTTTGATACGTGCCTCCTTGGGGCTGGTAAATCACATTGGTATGAACAACATTGCCTAAAGAAGGTAATAGTTCGATATCTATTTCTTGCCATGCGCGTCCTGGCGAATCCCACCATGAGGTATAAGTAAAAATAGAAGACACGGTACCGGCGATATTGCCCGACTTAACACTGCCTTGTACCTTACCAAAACTATAAAAGTGATTACTTTGCAGCTCAGCGCATGCACCTTGTGACAGAGAAAGGGTGATGCCGTGTTGACTTGGGTTAATCATTCTTGGGACAAATTCGCAGCCAAAAGGTGAGCCATTATCGCCACTACGTGCACTCCAAAGAGTTGTGTCAAATCCCCACGAAAAATCGTCTTTAAAATAGTTAGCGTATGTGGCGGGTGAAATAACTATAAGGCCAGCAACTAAGTTTGAAATTAACTTCGTTTTCATTATTAAATCCTTATTTAATCAAGCACCTCCTACAGTACTCTAGCCTGTAGGAGGGTAACTTTTACTCGGTTATTTAGAATGAAAAACCCGCTCTCATACCGTAGTATCTCGGCATACCAAAGCTGCCTTTTGGGATCCCCTTACCAGTATTATTCCAGTATTGAATAGTTTCATCTGAAGCATTATTAACAAACACTTCTGCAAACCAGTTTTGTCCTTGCGGCTCATACTTAATAGAGGCATTAAATACGGCAAACGCATCGCGGCTATCATCGATATATTTTGTTGCTTCATCTGGCACTTGAAAATCCATGTCATCTAAATGTTTATCAACATTCCATACCGTTGAGTACGACTCATCTTTCCAACTGGCATTTAACCATGCGTGAACAAAACCATACTCTCCTAAGTTGAGTGTATGTGTGTAACTGATATTGGCGGTAAACTCAGGGGTCATTGCTAAATTATTCCCCTTAAGATTGGTAGCTAACAGGGTATTTTCAGGATCTTTTGATTCTTCATAAGAAATATCAAACAGATACTCCGCGTCGTAATCCCATTTAGTATTCCAATCTTCAGTAACTTTTGCATCAGTCCACGTTACGTAACCACTAATTCGACCATTTGGATACGGCTTCCAATCAAACTCAAGCTCAATCCCTTTTATTGTTGAGCCAGGGACATTTTGTGTGTAGTAAGCTATAACTGGCTTGTTTTGAAAATCGAGTACAGGCTCGCCATTACCGTCTAAAACGGGAGAGCCATCTTCATCTTCTACCACAGATAAACGCTCTACGTTACCAATAGAGCCCACTGATGCGTATTGCATGTCGGTGTAATCTGTGTAAAAAAATGCGGCTTTTAGGTTTAATGAGTTATCAAAAAAGCTCGATTTAGCACCCAATTCCCATGTTAGTACTTCTTCTGGGTCGAACTTGGTTTCAAAACGAGTAACGTCACCGGTTCTGTCATTTACCACTTCGTAAACATCACCAATACCACCGGCTTTAAAGCCACTGGCAAGATAGGTATAAACCATGGTTTCAGGTGAAATGTCATAATCTAAACCAACACGAAAATCATGGTGTTTCCAACTTCCCTTATTGTCGTTTTCAAAGTATGACGCATAAATAGAAGGATCTTCGTAGTAGTCAACAGGAAGGTTATTTAAATCAGTTCTATTTAACCAACCTACGGCGCAGCCATCAGCATTAGAACAGCGATAGGTTTTTCCGCCTTTATCTTCTTTTGTTTCATCACTAAATCGATAGCCAAGTGTTAGGTGTAACTTTTCAGTTAAGTTGTATGTACCTTGACCAAATAATGCGAGGGCGTCGGTAGAACGATCGGGTTGATCCCAAAACGCTTTGTCATCCATAGGATTATCGTAATAACCTAAGGTTTTTGTTCTTTCATGAAAGTAATTAATACCTGCAATCCAGATAAAGTCGCCATATTCATCAGATTGTATTTGCAGCTCAGTTGAAAAAGACTCTGCGCCAGTGCCGTCTAAAAAGTAAGTTGCGCCATCCCAAGGGTCTAAACCTACTTCACTATCTTGTGCTGAAGAGCGTTCCATATCTTCATAGCCCAATAACCAGACAAGTGAATATTCATCGTTTATGTTGTAATTAAGGGTGTTTCTTAAGTACGTGATATCTAAATTAAGCTTACCGGGCACATTTACAACCGCCTGATAAGTATTATCGCTGGGTAAAAAGTTAGTGCAGTCTCCCCCTAGTTCAGCACTTCTGCCACGAATTTTATCGCAGTTAACTAAATCTAGGTTGTTATTGCTGTCATTTACATACTTTTGAAAAACAGTGTGGTTTGAAAAATTGCCGTCCAAAGGCTCCCACAAGGTGCTAATTCTAAATGAATATTCATCAGCATTATTGTAAAAATTGCTTTTATCAGCCGGTGTTAGCGCGCGAACTTTTTGCGCTTCTGGATCTGTGCCAGCGCCATCTATCCACCAGTTTTCTCGTTGGGTAATTGTTTGACCCACGCCTTGATAAGAGTCTTCAGAGATTACTGGCGCATTAAGAATATCGTCGCTTAAGCGTCTTGAGTCATATTGGTTAGGATCGTAATACCCTTCTAAATAAGAATCCCGTTTCAAGCCTTTTCCTGAAAACCTAACGGCAAATTCATCATTAATAGGAATATTTAAGACTGCATCAATATTTTTACTATTAAAGTTTCCCGCTTCAATACTGACGTTGCCATATAAACCGGTAAACTCTGGTTTTGCTGAAATAACATTAATACTACCCACCGTTGAGTTACGACCAAATAGGGTGCCTTGTGGACCCCTTAGAGCTTCAACCCTGTCTATGTCGTACATCAATGCAAGGGCACCTTGCATACGTGGTGAGTAAATACCATCAAGGTGAACACCCACAGCCGGATCGCCAAGCTCAGTAATATTAGTAGAGCGTACACCTCGCATTGAAATAACCGGCGCAGCTTGATCTGTTGCAGTTGAAATATCTAAGCCAGGGACTAAGTTAGCAATATCCTTAACGCTATTAACACCGTTTCTTTTCAGCTCAGCTTCAGTTAATGCTGTAATGGCAACAGGTGTTTCCATTAATCTTGTTTTGCGCTTAGTTGCTGTTACCGAAATGATTTCTAATGAAACTGTTTCTTTTTCTGACGCTTGCTCTTTATCCGTAGAAGCTTCTTGAGCATTCAATGGCATTGAACAAGCCAACGCAACGGCTATTGATAGTGCTGTTTTATTTATTGTGTGCATGTTTGACCTTTTGGATGTGTGTGTAAACGTTAAACTTTGTTACTTTTATTTAACAGTCTCATAGTATCCATATCGATTATTTTTATTACTAGTCAAATACGCCAAGACGAGTTAGATATAATACAAACCGAAATCACCTTCTAATTTTTGAAGCTAAAGCCAGATAAACCTCAAATATTTTCCTCGTAGTTTAGCCTTTTGACTCTATTTCAGACACAAAAAAAACCGACTTAGTGTCGGCTTATTTATAAAAGCGGTAGACGCAGGATATCTCTTGTAAGGGTGAACCTGTGACTGCCTGATTCGTAGCTAGAAGAAACGGTACATCTACGTGAGCAAGCAAGCTCTTCGTCTACATTAAAACGTTGTGGTGATATTATTTATAGACCGTAGCTTACAGGCGTTTAAATACTCATGGTGATTTTGAACTTCTCATTTACTCCTCTTTCATTTCTCTTTGTGCATTTAGGTTTTTAAGGGCGTTATTCACAAAGTGGTTAAGAGGCGCTGCGCTTTTAGAGAAGTGACTGAATGGAAGATTTGGCAGTATGTATCATTAGGTTTAACTGATATCTGAAAGCTTTCTCAAATTTCAGACATAAAAAAACCGACTTAATGTCGGCTTATTTATGAAAGTGGTGGGCGCAGGAGGATTCGAACCTCCGACCGCCTGGTTCGTAGCCAGGTACTCTATCCAGCTGAGCTATGCGCCCACTTTCATTTTGCTTGTTTTAACTCTAAGCAGAGCGTTCTCTAAAAGAGAGTAAAGTATGGTGGGCGCAGGAGGATTCGAACCTCCGACCGCCTGGTTCGTAGCCAGGTACTCTATCCAGCTGAGCTATGCGCCCACTTTCATATTTACTTATTTAAACTCTAAGTGAGAGTTGAAAGTGGTGGGCGCAGGAGGATTCGAACCTCCGACCGCCTGGTTCGTAGCCAGGTACTCTATCCAGCTGAGCTATGCGCCCACTTTCAT